>NZ_JBSHFH010000010.1:0-192148 GCF_053617235.1 Streptomyces sp. NPDC055749
GGCGGGCGAGCAGAGCGAGGCGCTGCGCCGTCGCCTCCTGCACCTGATCCTCTCCGGCAGTCCCGTTCCCCGGTCCGCCATCGCCGACCTCTGCGAGCAGACGGGGTGGACGCTCCCCGAACAGGTCACCCTGATCGCCGTCCGCGCCCCGGCCGGCCTGGACCGGGTCGGCGTGGACAGCGACGTACTGGTCGATCTCAGCGACCCGCAACCGCACTTACTGATCCCGGGCCCCTTCGACGAGGCCCGAAGACTCATGCTGGAGCAGGCCATGACCGGCGCGCACGCCGCGATCGGCCTGACGGTCCCGACCGCCCTCGCATCGGACTCGGTCCGCTGGGCACGCCGAGTGCTCGAACTCGTCGACTCCGGCGTGATCGGCGACGCGCCCTTCGTGCACTGCGAGGACCACCTCACCACGCTGTGGCTGCTCTCCGACCCGGCGCTCCTCGATCAGCTCACCGAACGCGAACTCGCCCCGGTCGGCGGGATCAGCGCCGCCCGGCGGGAGAGACTGATCGAAACCCTGAGCATCTGGCTCGACACCCGTGGAACGGCGGCCCAGATGGGCGAGTTGCTCAGCGTGCATCCTCAGACGGTCCGTTACCGGATGCGCAACCTGGAGTCGATATTCGGTCAACAACTGATCGATCCGGAGGCCCGGTTCTCCACCGAGGCGGTGCTGCGCGCCCTGCGACTGCGGGCCCGCAGCGAGCACAGCTCCGGCTGAGCCGGATCACGCCTTCGGCCACAGGTCAACTTACTTACAAGTAAGGCGAAATAGACGGTCAGTCCCAAACGGTTGCGACACGGAGACGCACTCAACGAGAAACCTGGAACCGCGTCCCGTACATATGGAGGAGTCCGGCCGCCCATCCGGTGGCCACACGCACCACCTCCTGGCCAACCATCCGAGAGGGAACCCCACATGACCGCCTCGCACCTGCTCGTACCCGTACCGATCCCCGACCGCGTCGCCGCGCTGATCGGCGCCTGCACTCCGCCGCACATCCTGCAGGCGGAGTTCGACGCCGACTGCGCGGCACGCGAGATCCGCAGGTTCCGCGGACCGCGCCTCGGCATCGAGGACCAGGCCGACCGCGAGCAGGCACTCTCCGAACTGGCCCGCGCCAACAAGGTCCTCTCCGCGTACCACCCCCGGCTCGCCGTGCACGCCGACTCCGTCTGGTGAGCCCTGATGGAGTGCTGTTACCTTACTCAAAAGTAAGTTTACTCCGGAGTAAGGAGCTGGCGTGGCCGACAAGAGCAGCAACCTCACCGCCGAACTGGCAGGACTCGACTTCGCGGCCGTGTCCCCCCAGGAGTTCGCGCGCATCGTCAAGGGGCTCTCCGCCCAGCAGCTCGGCGCGGTCATGCACGGCGAGCTGCGCGCCCGTGTGCTGCGCGAGGTGTTCGGCCGGATGAAGCAGCAGTTCCGCCCCGAGGCCGCCGGGCAGCTCACGGCCCTGATCCGCTGGAAGATCACCGGCGAGAGCGACGAGGTCTTCGAGACCTCGATCGCGGAGGGCCGCTGCACCGTCCGCGAGGGCCGCTCGGAGGCGGAACCCCGTACCACCCTTGTGATGGCCGACGCCGAGTTCCTCAAGCTCGTCTCCGGCAACGGCAGTCCCGTGACGATGTTCATGACGCGGAAGCTGAAGGTGGCCGGTGACGTCGGTCTGGCCTCGGGCCTGACCCGGTACTTCGACATCCCGAAGGCCTGAGCCGGTGAGCTACTTCTCCCTCGCGCTCACCGAGGAGCAGCAGGATCTGCGTAACTGGGTGCACGGCTTCGCCGCCCAGGTCGTCCGCCCCGCAGCCGCCGAATGGGACGAGCGGGAAGAGACCCCGTGGCCCGTCATCCAGGAGGCGGCACGGATCGGTCTGTACGGATTCGAATCGCTCGCCGACATGTACGGCGACCCCAGCGGGCTCTCCCTCCAGATCGCCAACGAGGAGCTCTTCTGGGGCGACGCCGGAATCGGCATGGCGCTCTTCGGCACCTCGCTCGCCGTCGCCGGTATCTTCGCCTCCGGCACACCGGACCAGCTCGCCGAGTGGGTGCCGCAGTGTTACGGCGACGAGACCGACCCGAAGGTCGCGGCCTTCTGCGTCTCGGAACCCCAGGCGGGCTCCGACGTGTCGGCCCTGGCGACCAGGGCCCGCTACGACGAGGCCCGCGACGAGTGGGTGCTCTCCGGGCAGAAGGCATGGATCACCAACGGCGGGATCGCCGAGATCCATGTGGTGGTGGCGTCGGTCGACCCGGCACTCGGCGCCCGCGGCCAGGCCGCCTTCGTCGTACCGCCGCGCACGAAGGGCCTCGAAGCGGGCCGGACCATCAAGAAGCTCGGCCTGCGCGCCTCGCACACCGCGGACGTGTTCCTGGACGACGTCCGGATCCCGGGCCACTGCCTGCTCGGCGGCAAGGAGAAGCTGGACGCCCGGCTCGCCCGGGCCCGTGAGGGCACGAACACCAAGGGCCAGGCGGCGATGGCCACCTTCGAGGTCAGCCGTCCCACCGTCGGAGCGCAGGCCCTGGGCATCGCGCGGGCCGCCTACGAGTACGCGCTGGAGTACGCGGGGCAGCGGGAGGTCTTCGGCCGGCCGATCATCGAGAACCAGTCGATCGCGTTCGCCCTGGCAGACATCCGTACCGAGATCGAGGCCGTACGGCTGCTCATCTGGCAGGCGGCGTGGATGGCCCGCAACGACCGGCCGTTCGACGCCGGCCAGGGTTCCATGTCCAAACTGCGCGCCGGTGAGCTGGCCGTGTCGGCGGCGGAGAAGGCCGTCCAGATACTCGGGGGCGCGGGGTACAGCAGGGAGCATCCGGTGGAGCGGATGTACCGCGACGCCAAGATCTACACGATCTTCGAGGGCACCAGCGAGATCCAGCGGCTCGTGATCGCGCGGGCCGTCTCCGGACACCACATCCGCTGAACCGGGGCCTGCCCCCGGGATGGAGAATGGCGGGCAGCGGCGGCGCACCGCCTGCCCGCTCTCACCTCCCCGGGAGTACGCCTTGTCCACCGCATCCGCCGATCGCCGCCCGTCCCTCCTCTATGTCACCGACTACACGTATGAGGCGCGCGGCCGGCGCTACTGCGACGAGGACATGTTCCTGAGCGAGCGGATGCGGGAGGAGTTCGACGTCGTCGTGTGTCCCCCGCGCGACGCCGCCGCCATGCTGGACGGCATCGACGTGGCGGTCGTACGCAACAGCGGTCCGGTGATGAACTACCAGGAGGCGTACGACGCCTTCCGCGCCCGCGCGCGCGAGCTGAGGACCCGGGTCTACAACCCCCTGGACGGCCGCGGGGACATGGCGGGCAAGCAGTATCTGGTCGACATGAGCCGCGCCGGTCTTCCGGTCATCCCGACCGTGGACCGTGCAGCCGATCTGGGGCTGCTGCCGGAAGCGGCGGAGTACGCGGTCAAGCCGAAGGCCGGCGCCGACTCGGCCGGGCTGAGCTTCACCACAGATCCCGTACTGCCGGAGGGCTCGGACGGCACCCTGCTCGTACAGCCCAGGATCGACTTCCGCTACGAGGTGTCCTTCTACTTCGTCGACCACGACTTCCAGTACGCCCTGTACGCGCCGGACACGGAGCGGCGCTGGGTGCTGGAGCCGTACGAGCCGAGCCCGGCGGACCTGGAGTTCGCCCGCACCTTCATCCGGTGGAACAGCCTCACGCACGGCATCCAGCGGGTCGACGCCTGCCGGACACCGGAGGGTGAGCTGCTGCTCGTTGAACTGGAGGACCTCAATCCGTATCTCTCGCTCGACCGGATTCCCGAGGAGGTCCGGGAGGCGTTCGTCGCACGGATGAAGACCTCCGTACGCGGTCTGCTGGCCTGACCCGTCCGGTCCTTCCCCGCATGCGCCGCCGGATGGCGGATGTGAGGGTGCAAGCGTGACCACTGCCAGCGAGACCACCCCCGCCGCGCAGAGTGCCGCCGCGCCGCCGCCCGTGCTGGACCCGCGCCGGCGGAACATCGTTTTCGCGACCATCGTGCTGGGAATGTTGCTGGCCGCCCTGGACCAGACGATCGTGGGCACCGCACTGCCCACGATCGTCTCGGAGCTCGGGGGCGCCTCCCACATGTCGTGGGTGGTCACCGCGTACCTGCTGGCCGAGACGGTGGCGACGGTTCTGGTCGGCAAGTTCGGTGACCTGTTCGGCCGCAAGCTGATCTTCCAGGTCTCGGCGATCATCTTCATCACCGGTTCGTTCCTGTGCGGTCTCGCGTCCGACATGGTGCTGCTGATCATCTGGCGGGGCATGCAGGGCATCGGCGCGGGCGGTCTCATGGTCACGTCGATGGCGCTGATCGCCGATGTGATCCCGTTGCGCGAACGGGGCAAGTACCAGGGCGCGATCGGTGCCGTCTTCGGGATCTCGACGGTCATCGGACCGCTGCTGGGCGGGCTCTTCACCGACCATCTGACCTGGCGCTGGGCGTTCTACATCAATGTGCCGATCGCGATCGTGGTGGTCATCGCGGCGGCCCGCAACATTCCGTCGGTGAAGGCGGTCGAGCGGCCGGTCATCGACTATCTCGGCATCGCACTGGTCGCCGTCGGCGCCAGCGGACTGATCCTGGCGACGAGCTGGGGCGGCAACGAGTACGCCTGGGGATCGCCGGTCATCATCGGCCTGTTCGTCGCCGGTCTCGTCGCGCTCGCGCTCTTCTGCGTGGTGGAGGGGCGCGCGAAGGAACCGATGCTGCCGATGCGGCTGTTCCGGAACCCCGTGTTCACGGTCTGCTCGATCCTGAGCTTCATCGTGGGCTTCGCGATGCTCGGCTCCATGATCTTCCTGCCGACGTATCTGCAGTACGTGGACGGGGACTCGGCGACGCTCTCGGGCGTGCGTACGCTCCCGCTGGTCGTCGGTCTGCTGATCGCCTCTATCTTCAGCGGCAACGTGGTGAGCAAGACGGGCCAGTACCGGGTGTTCCCCATCGTGGGCACGCTGATCATCGCGCTGGGGATGTATCTGCTCTCCCGGATGGGTCCGGAGACCGGAGTCTGGCTGGAGTCGGTGTTCATGCTGGTGCTGGGGCTCGGCATCGGACTGGCCATGCAGGTGCTGACGATCGCGGTGCAGAACACCGTCGACTACTCCGATCTGGGCACGGCGACATCGGGCGTGACGTTCTTCCGTACGCTCGGCAGTGCCTTCGGTACGGCGGTGTTCGGCACGATCTACGCCAACGCGCTGCGCCCGAACCTCGCCGAAGGCGTGGCGCAGGCGACGCGGGCCGGTGGCGATCCGGCGGTCCTGGCGACGGCCTCGCAGAGCCCGCAGGCCGTGCACGCGCTGCCTCCCGAGCAGTCCGCGCCCCTGGCGCAGGCCTACGCGGACACGCTGCACACGGTCTTCTTCTGGACCGTGCCGGTGGCCCTGATCGGTTTCGTCGTGGCGCTCTTCCTCAAGCAGGTGAAGCTCCGGGACTCCGCACGGGCGGGCTCGACGGACATGGGCGAGGGCTTCGCCCAGCCGAGTGCCGGGGACTCGGCGAGGCTGCTCGAATTCGCCGTGGCCAAGATCCTGCACGGCGCGGGTCCGGAAACGGCGCGACGGATCGTGGCGGACTCGGACACCAGGCTCGACATGGCGGGGGCCTGGGCGGTGATGCAGGTCGACCTGTTCACGAGGATGGTCGGCCATGCGGGCCTCGGTCTGATCGCGACCCGGCACCGGATTCCGCCGGAGGTCCTGGTGCCGGTCTTCGACCGGATGATCGAGGAGGGCTATCTGACCGGGGACGGCAGCCTCTTCACCCACACGGCGGCGGGCCGACGGGAGGCCGCGACGATCTCCGACGCCTGGGCGCGCTGGCTGAACGAGTGCCTGACCGTGGACGGCGCCCGGCCGGACGACCAGCAACTGCGGGCGGCCGTCGACGTGATCGCCAAGCGGCTGCTGGCCGAGGACCTGGCCCAGGAACTGTCGCCCGCTGCCCCGGTGCACGGGTCGGCACAGGTGGGCTCCCCGGTCTGAGATCAGGCATGGTCCCAGGCGCGGGCGCGGGTCTGGGCCGCCCATTCAGGGCGGAGCAGCGACAGGAGCGCGATGTCGTAGCGGCGCCCCCGGTGCAGGCAGGCGGAGCGGCGTACGCCCTCGTGGACGAAGCCGGATCCGGCGAGGACGCGCAGGGCGGCGGCGTTGTCGGTGTGGGTGTGTGCCTCGATCCGTTCGATGGGCAACTCGCCGAAGGCCAGGTCCGTCAGGGCGTCGAGGGCGTCCGCGCCATGGCCCTTGGCCCGGTGTTCCGGGGCCAGGGTCAGATATGCCTCGGCGGTTCCGTCGGCCAGCTGCTGGTCGGTGAGGGCGACGTGCCCGATCGGGGTGCCGTCCGGGAGGAGGACGAGGAAGTCGTCACGGCTGCTGTCGTCGAGATAGCGCTCGATGCGTTCGCGGAGCTCGTACAGCGAACTCGGCCAGGCACCGGTCTCGTGGGCGGTCACGGGGTCGGAGCGCCAGCGCCGGATCAGTTCGGCGTCGTCGGTCTCGACGGGGGTGAACGCGATGTTCCGGCCGCGCCAGCAGGGTTCTCGTACGATGTCCGGCTCTTCCGTGTCCTCGCTCATGCGCGGATCGTACGGGCCGGTGGGCGGCCCCGACACCGGTTATTCCGTGTGTTCAGTCGACGAAGACGCCCGTCGTATAGACCCAGTCGCCCTCGTGGCGGACGAAGCGGCTCTGCTCGTGGAGGGAGTCGGGGCGACCGTCGTCCGTGTAGTGCGCGCGGAACGTGACCGTGCCCGTCGTGTGGAAGGGGCTGCCTTCCGTCGTGCCCAGGATCTCCAGGCGCACCCAGCGCATTCCGGGGTCGAAGTCGACGGCGGGCGGCCGGGTGTCGGGGTGCCAGGTGCGGAGCAGGTACGCGGCGTCCTGGACGACGAAGGCGGCGTACCGCGAACGCATCAGCGCCTCGCAGCTCGGTGCGGCGGCACCGGCGTGCAGGCGGCCGCAGCAGGCCCCGTACGTCGCGGGCAGGCCGCACGGGCACGGAGAGTCCGGGGTGATCCGGGGTGCGGGGGCTCCGGTGCCGGTGGAGCGGCGCGGGCGGGAGGTGCGTCGTGACATGCCTCCATTGTGGCCTGCGCGGCTGCCGCTCAGCGGGCCGGGCCGAAGCGGTCGCGGTACGCGCTGGGGGTGAGGCCCGTGCGGCGGCGGAGCTGGGTGCGCAGGCTGGTCGCCGTGCCGAGACCGCTGGTCCTGGCGACGACGTCCAGGCGTTCCTCGCCGCGTTCGATGAGCCGGCGGGCGAGGGTGACGCGCTGCTCGGTGAGCCAGGCCAGCGGGGTGGTGCCGAGCTGGGCGCGGAAGCGGCGGTGGAGGGTGGCGGGGCTGACCGCGGCGTGGGCGGCGAGCCCGGTCACGCTCAGTTCGGTGCCGAGGTGCCGCTGGGCCCATTCAAGGAGCGGGCCGAGCGAGGTGTCGGCGGTGTCGGGCAGCGGGTGCTCGACGAACTGGCGCTGGCCGCCGTCGCGGTGCGTCGGGAAGACCAGGCGCCTGCCGACGGCGGCGGCGATCTCCGCGCCGTGGTCGCTGCGGATGAGGTGGAGGGCGGCGTCGAGCGCGGCGGCGCTGCCCGCGGCCGTGATCACCCGGCCGTCGTCCACGAACAGGACCCCGGGGTCGAGGTGCACCCGGGGAAAGCGGGTCGTGAAGGCATCGGCCCACTTCCAGTGGGTGGTGGCACGCCGTCCGTCGAGCACTCCGGCCGCGGCGAGCGTGAACGAGCCCGTGCAGAAGCTGACCAGCCTGGCGCCCCGGGCGTCGGCGCGCCGGATGGCGTCGAGGACGGCCGGGTCGGGCGCGGCCTCCGGGTCGGGCCGGTTCGGGACGATGACGGTGTCGGCGCGGTCGGCCGCTTCGAGCCCGGAGACCCCGGAGAGCTGGAAGAAACCGGCGTGCATGGACACGGCGGGGGTGGCGGCGCAGAGCTCGAACTCGTACCAGGGGACGGGCAGCTCGGGGCGGCGCAGGCCGAAGAGCTCGGTGGCCACGCCCAGTTCGAAGGGGTTGGAGCCGGCCGAGACGATCATCGCGACGCGGTGCGCGGGTCCGTGCGAGGATTCTTTCGCCATGTGCGATTCCTAGCACTCCCCCGCACCGCGCGCCAAGGCCGAGGATGAGTGGCATGAGCGAAGACACCGCACAGGCCCTCCCCGAACCGATTCTGCTGAACGATGCGCTGAAGTCGTTCGACGCGCTGTGGAGCCCACGGGTCGTGACCCGCGTCAACGACTACGACGTACGGGTCGCCAAGGTGCACGGCGAGCATGTCTGGCATGTGCACGAGGACACCGACGAGTTCTTCCTCGTGGTCGACGGTTCCCTGGACATCGGGCTGCGCGAGGAGAGCGGGGAGCGGTCCGTCACCCTCGACCGGGGCGCGGTGTTCGTCGTCCCCCGGGGCACCTGGCACAAGCCCTCCTCGGCGGACGGCGCCTCGCTCATGCTGTTCGAGCCGTCCGGTACGTCGACCGTGGGCGATGCCCACGACGAGATCCCGGACCATGTGGACGCGACGACCGGGCACGCGCTCGCCCTCTGAACGCGACCGCCGGATACCGGGGTTGACACTGTGACCGGTCACGGGACAGAGTCCCGCCGATGGAGATCACCGACCTGACCCCCGCCGAGCGCCGCGTCCGGGACGCCTACCCGCGCGGCGCTCTCGTCGACTTCCGTACGGGAGTGGCGGACGAGGACGACCCGGAGGGCGGGGCGGACTGGGGTGCCGAGCGCACGGTACGTGCCGAGGTGCTCCGGGCGCTGCTGCTCTCCGGGGAGGAGACGGACGGAGAGGTGTCCGCCCTGCGGGTGTGGGGCGCGCGGATCTCCGGGGCGCTGAACGTGCGGTACGCGGTCGCGGAGTGCGCGGTGCTGCTGGCCGGCTGCTCCTTCGAGGCGGCGCCGAACCTGTACGCGACGCAGGTGCGGCAGCTGAATCTGAGCGGTTCGGTGCTGCCCGGCCTGGACGCGGCGACGCTTCGCGTCGACGGCGTGCTGCGGCTGACCGGCTGCCGGATTCCCGGCCCCGTGCGGCTCGGCGGCTCCCGGATCACCCGGGCGGTGTTCTTCGACGGAACCAGGATCGGGGTGAACGCCGACGGCACGACCTCCCCCAACGACGAGCCCGTCCTCCAGTTGAACCACGCCGTCACCGAGGACGATCTGTGGTGGCCGCGGCTGGAGGTCCACGGTGAGGTCAGGCTCGACGGGGCCGCGGTCACCGGGCAGATCCAGCTCGACGACGCGGTGCTGGTGAATCCTGGCGCGACGGCCCTCCAGGCGGAGAACCTGAACGTCGGCTCCGATGTGCACGCCATGCGCCTGCGGGTGCGGGGGCGCGTCAATGTCCGCGGGGCCCGCATACCGGGCCAGCTGAATCTCGCGTACGCCCGGCTCTCCAACCCCGGCGGGGCGGCGCTGCGTGCGAGCAGTTGCACGGTCGGCGAGCTGTGGCTCCGGGAGGCGGAGCCGATCGAGGGCGGGGTCAATCTGCGGCGCTCCCAGATCGACCTGATCCACGCCGACCCCGACGTATGGCCGCCCGAGGTCCGGCTGGACGGACTGACGTACACCTCGCTGCTCCCCCACCTCCCCGCGCACCGGCGGCTGCCGCTCCTCGAACGCGAGGTGGAGGGCTACGCGCCGTACGCCTACGAGCAGTTGACGGCGGCGTACCGGCGGATCGGGGACGACGACGCCGCCCGCACGGTGCTCCTCGCCAAGCAGCGCCGGCATCGCACGACGCTGCCCGCGTACGCCAGGATCTGGGGATATGTGCAGGATGCCACGGTGGGGTACGGCTTCCGGCCCGTGCGTGCGGCGGCCTGGCTGTTCTCGTTGCTGCTCGCCGGTGCGCTGGCGTACGCGAGCCACCATCCGCGCCCGCTGAAGAACGGCGAGGCGCCGCCGTTCAGCCCGCTGGTCTACACGCTGGACCTGCTGTTGCCGATCGTCGACTTCGGCCAGGAGAAGGCGTACAACCCGACGGGCTGGTACCAGTGGCTGTCGTATCTGCTGATCGTGACCGGGTGGCTGCTCGCGACGACGATCGCCGCGGGCATCACCCGGTCCGTCAGCCGTCAGTGACGGCGGGCGATCAGGGCTTGCGGGCGACGCCCGCGTATCCGGGAATCGGCTCGTCGCCCGGGACGTCGATGACCTCGCCGAGCTCGGGGCGCCAGTCCGCGGAGAGCGAGACACCGGGCTCGACGAGCTCAAGTCCGTCGAAGAACTTGGTGAGTTCGGCGTGGGTGCGCGGCCGGAGCGTCATCCCGCGGGACTTGTACATGGCGCGCGCCTGGGCCGCGCCCTCCGGGTTGAAGTCGCCCGTGGTGTGCGAGAGCACCAGATAGCTGCCGGACGGCAGTTGCTCCACGAGCCGGTCGACCAGTTCGGCGGCGCCGTCCTCGTCGTCCAGGAAGTGCAGCAGCGCCAGCAGCGAAAGCGCGATCGGCTTGTTGAAGTCGAGTACCTTGCCCGCCTGTTCCAGGATGGTCTCGGGCTCGCGCGCGTCCACCTGGATGTACTCGGTGGCGCCCTCGGGCGTGGAGCGCAGCAGTGCCGCGGCGTGTGCGAGCACGATCGGGTCGTTGTCGCAGTAGACGATGCGCGCGTCCGGGGCCGCCTGCTGGGCGATCTGGTGGAGGTTGGGCTCGGTCGGTATGCCGGTGCCGATGTCGAGGAACTGGCGTACGCCGTTCTCGGCGAGGTAGCGGGTGGCGCGGTGCATGAAGGCCCGGTTCACCCGGGCCATGTCGCGGCCCCGGGAGTCCAGGGCCAGCAACTGCTGTGCCATCTGTTCGTCGACCGGGTAGTTGTCCTTGCCACCGAGAAACCAGTCGTACATCCGCGCGGGATGCGGCTTGCTGGTGTCGATCTCGATGGCATGGCTGGCCTGTGGATCTTGCCCGGTCATATCGCGCTCCATTGGGATTCGTAGGTCGGCGATCACAGCGAACATCTGCTGCGGCGAGAATATGTGCCGGTCCGTCAGGTGAGAAGGAAGTCGGCCTGACCTGCCTTGGCACCCTGGATGAATGCGGCGATCTCGCCGTTGGAGTAGATCAGGGCGGGGCCCTCGGGGTCCGCGGACTGGCGTACCGCGACTCTGCCGTCGGCCAGCTTCATGGCCTCGATGCAGTTGCCCCCGTTGCCTCCGCTCCAGGGCTTGGACCAGCCTTCGGAGCCGAGATCGGCGGCCGGCATGCCGTTGTATATGTCGCTCATCACAGCTCCTTGCGGAAGTCCCGGAGGATTTCCTTCGTGCGTTGTGCAGTTGCGGCCTGAGCCGCCATGCGGTCCATGACTTCGAGGTAGGAGGCCACCTCGGGGCGCGCGTCGAAGTAGACGGCACCGGTCAGGTACTCGCTGTAGACCATGTCGGGCAGTTCGGGGACGGCGAAGCGGAAGAGGACGAAGGGGCCGTACGTGCCCGGATGGTGGCCGGTCGCGAACTCCGCGATCTGCAGCGTCACATTGGGCATCTCGGTGGCTTCCAGCAGCCGGTCGGTCTGGCCCCGCATCGCGTCGGCGTCGCCCACCGGGCGGCGCAGGACGGTCTCGTCCATGATCACCCACAGCTTCGGGGCGTCCTGCTTGGTCAGGAGGGACTGCCGGGCCATCCGCAGCGCCACGTGGCCCTCGATGTCCTCGGGCCGGGTCTGGCCGACGGCTCCGGTACGCATGACGGAGCGTGCGTAGTCCTCGGTCTGGAGCAGTCCGGGGACGAAGTGCGGCTCGTACATGCGGAGGATGCTCGCGGCGCCCTCCAGGCTCACGTACATGCTGAACCAGTCGGGCAGAACGTCGTGGTAACGCTGCCACCAGCCGGGCTTGTTGGCCTCTTCGGCGAGCTCGACGAAGGAGTCGGCCTCCGCGTCCTCGATCCCGTACGCCTTCAGCAGCAGCTGTACATAGGGGATCTTGAGTCCGACCTCGGCCGTCTCCATCCTGCGTATGGTCGCGGGCGCGACCCGGAGCACCTTGGCGGCCTGGTCGCGGCTCAGGCCCGCGCGCTCCCGCAGATCCTGCAGGCGCTTGCCGAGAACGACCTGGCCCACGGTCGGGGCGGACCGCGGTTCGCTCACTTCAGACCTCCCCATGCGCTGTTTGTCGAGCAGTGTGCCATGCGGGTGGCTTCAAAGACACAGTCACTCTGCAATTTTCAGAGTGCCTCTTGCCAAGTGTTCGCGACAGAGGGAGAGTTGGGCAGTGAACCAGTTCGCATGGTCATGGCCGCCCCTTTTCACAAAGGTGCGAAGCGTGACGCAGCCCCCACTGTGAGGAATCGGTCGTGGCACCTGGCAGTGCGCTCATCCCCCGGCTCGTGGACCTCAGCCCCGGGACGGAAGCGCTCCGTTACTGCTTCGCCCTGCCCGCTCAGCCGGAGTCGGTGGCCGGGGCGCGGCGGCTGACCCGAGCCCGGCTGGACACCTGGCGGCTGCGCGGCGACTCCTACGAGGCCGCGGTCCTCATCGTCTCCGAGCTGGTCACCAACGCGGTGGTGCACACGGCGAGTTCACGTGTCGTCTGTGAGCTCAGGCGCTTCGACCGGCGGCTGCGCATAGCCGTGCAGGACCAGGGCCACCAGCCCGGCGGGCCGCGACTGCGCCGCACCGCCGACGACGAACACGGACGCGGCCTGCTGCTCGTCGACGCGATGAGCAGCGCCTGGGGGTCCCACGATGCCTCGGACGCCTCGGGCCGCATCGTCTGGGCAGAACTGCCGCACGGCACGGAGCAGCCATGCTGAAGAACGCCATGTCCCATCTGCGCGGAGTGCGCCGCTCCCGAGTGCCGGAGCAGGGCGGCAGGGGCCGGGTGAGGCTTCCGCTGCCTGCCGCGCTCTCGGCCAGCCTCGGCTGTGACGCGGTGGGGGTGCCCGCCCGCTACGGCTTCCGGCTGATGTCCCATCTGCCGCGCACCGGGTGTGTGTTCGCCGATGCCGACCACTGGTGGTGGATCGTCCCGGCGGGCTCCGACCTCGACCTGGACTGGCCCGAGCAGGTGACGTACGCGGCCGGGGCCTGGGTCCCGTCGGTGCGGCCCCGGCTCATCCACACGCCGGACGGCCGTACGCCCTACACCCCTCCCATTCCGCTCTTCCTCATGGTGTGCCAGGTGACCGGTGTGACTCCCTCCTGGGCACCGGCCGGCCCGCCGAGGGCCGTACCCGCCTCCTGAGAATCCCGCAGCCCTGGTGCGCGTGGTGGGCTAGGACGGGCATGGAGGCACTCTGATCTCACGGCTTGTCGAGATAGCCGAGGCCCGGGTGCACCTTCAGGTAGCCGTCTACCAGGCGGCGGGCGACGGAGACCGAATCGACCAGCGGGTGCAGGGCGAACGCCCGCACCGCAGCCGAGCGGGAGCCGGTCTCCGCCGCTTCGAGCACGGCGCGTTCGACGGCCTTGACCGCCGTGACCAGGCCCACCGCGTGGTACGGCAGCGGGTCTGCGGCGACGGGACGTGCGCCGTTGGCGTCGACGAGGCAGGGCGCCTCGATCACGGCGTCCGCGTCCAGGACCGACAGGGTGGTCCGGTTGCGGACGTTCAGGATCAAGGAGGTCCGTTCGTTGCGGGCGACGGCCCGCATGAGAGCGAGGGCGACCTGTTCGTACCCGCCTGACTCCAGGTCGCTCTCCTCGCGTTCGCCCGCCCCGGCGACATCGCGGTTCTCCGACATGTACGTCGCCTCGCGCTCGGCGCGCGTCCGGTCCCAGGTCACGAGCGGCGGAGCGGCCGGGTCCTTCATCCGGGCGTAGAAGCCCTCCTGCTGTTCGCGGAGGAAGGCGCCGCGGGTCCGCTCGGCCTCCTGGTACGCGCGTACCGCTTCCCGGTTGAAGTAGTAGTAGTGCAGGTACTCGTTGGGAATCGCGCCGAGTGAGCGCAGCCAGTCGGTGCCGAAGAGCCTGCCCTCCTCGAAGGAGCCGAGCAGTTCCGGGTCGGCGAACAGGCGCGGGAGTTCGTCGCGGCCGTCGACGTACAGCCCGCGTACCCATCCGAGGTGGTTGAGACCCACGTAGTCGATCCGCGCCCGGTCGGGGTCCGCGCCGAGGACCCTGGCGATACGGCGGCCGAGCCCCACCGGCGAGTCGCAGATCCCGATGACCCGGTCGCCGAGGTGCCGGGACATGGCCTCGGTGACCAGCCCTGCCGGGTTGGTGAAGTTGATGACCCATGCCTGGGGGGCGAGCCGGGCGATGCGCCGGGCGAGGTCCACCGCGACGGGCACGGTGCGCAGTCCGTACGCGATACCGCCCGCGCCGACCGTCTCCTGGCCCAGTACGCCTTCGTCGAGCGCCACCCGCTCGTCGGCCGCGCGGCCGTCGAGGCCGCCGACCCGGATCGCGGAGAAGACGAAGTCCGCGCCGCGCAGCGCCTCGTCGAGGTCGGTGGTGGCGAGGACGGCCGGCGCGTCACCGATGCCCTCGGCCTGCTCACCGAGGACCCGGGCGACGGCACCGAGCCGGTCGGCGTCCGTGTCGTACAGCGTCACGTGCGTCACGCGGCCCTCTGCGTGATCGTCGAGAAGTGCCCCGTACACCAGAGGCACCCGGAATCCGCCACCGCCAAGAATTGTCAGCTTCACGCTGCTCGATGGTACGGAAGTCGACGCCCGCGCGGGCCCAGGGCCTGTCCGGGCGTCGACGGCGCGTCAGTACCCGCTCCACCAGCGTGTGACGGCCTGCCACAGCCGGGCCGGTGCGCCCGCCCTGCGCTGCGCGGGGATCAAGGGTGCCTGGGCCGGCGCTGCCGGCGCCGGTTCCTGCGGGGAGGCGCCGGGGGCGTGGGCGGGTCGTGGGATCCCTCCGCCGGAGACCGGCCCGGGGGTCGGCCGGGCCGGGGACGACACCTCCCAGTCCTTGCGCGCCAGGGGCCTGTTCATCGCCGTCAGCGGATCGGAGTCGATCTCCTGCTGCGGGCTCGGCGCGAACTTCACGGGCAGATCCACCAGGTGCCGGGACATGATGTTCCCGATCCAGCGCAGCTCGCTCTCCTCGACGCCGAGCTCCATGTCCGGCAGTCGCATGAGCAGCGCGTCGACCCCGACGTCCGCGATGGCACGCCCGATGTCCTGGCCGGGGCACTCGTGCGGACCGCCGCTGAACGCCAGGTGGGCGCGGTTGCCCTCCATGTTGGCGGCGAGGTCGGGACGTACCTGCGGGTCGGTGTTGGCAGCGGCGATCCCGACGAGCAGGGCGTCGCCCGCCTTGATCTGCTGGCCGCCCAGCTCGGTGTCACCGACAGCCCAGCGGCCGAACACCGCGGTGAACGGCGGTTCGTCCCAGAGGGTCTGCTCCACCGCCTCGGGGACCGTCATGTGTCCGCCGCTGAGCCTGGCCCGGAAGCGCGGATCGGTCAGGACCATGCGCAGCACGTTGGCGATGAGGTTGGCGGTCGACTCGTACGCGGCGATGAGGATCAGCCGCAGATGCTCGGTGACCTCGACGTCGGTCAGGGAGGCGGGATGCTCCAGCAGCCAGCTCGCGAGGTCCGGGGCGGGAACGGCGCGCCGCTGCTGGACGAGCCGGCTGAGCGCTGCGACGACGAAGGCATTGCTCGCGACGGCGGTCTCGGTGCCGCGGGTCATGTCGCGGGCGGCCTGCACCAGTCGGTCGTCGTACTCCTCGGGCATGCCGAAGATCGCGCACATCACCATCATCGGCAGGTGCTCGGCGAACTGGCTGACCACATCGGCCGTGCCCTTGAGGCAGAAGTCGTTGACGAGCCGGTTACTGAAGCGGTTGACGTGTCGGCGTACACCGCGGGTGTCGATGCGCGCCATGCTGTCGGTGACGGCGCCGCGCTGGCGCTCATGGGTCGCACCGTCGGCGAACACGCAGACCGGCTGCCAGGTGAAGATCGGCGCGAGCGGGTGGTCGGGGGCGACACTGCCGTCCTGGAGTGCCCGCCAGCGCCGGGAGTCCCGGGAGTACTGCGAGGGCGTCCGTGTCATGTGCAGGTTCTCGCTGTGCCCGAGGACGAGCCAGGCGGGTACGTCCCCGTGCAGCAGCACGGGTGCGACCGCGCCGTGTTCGGCGCGCAGTTTGTCGTAGAGTCCCGCCGGGTCGTTTTCCGCCTCGGGGCCGTAGTACCGGCGCAGTCCGCCGGGGCCGAGACCGAGGCCGTGGGCGGGGCACTCGGGGGGTGGCACGGGTCCCGGGGCCGTTCCGGGTTCGTGCTGGAAGGGCGTTGTCACTATCGCTCCAGAGATCGGGCTGCCCGGAATCCGGGCGAGGGGCTTCGTCAGGCGAGGGGAACGGCGAGGCTGTGCAGATACCGCATCAGGGTCATCAGCACATCCCGGCTGGAGACCCGCAGCCGGGCATCGCAGTCGATCATCGGGACCTCGTCCGGCAGGTCGAGTGCGGTGCGCAGCGCCTCCACCGGGTGATGCGGCGCGTCGGGGAAGGTGTTGACGGCGACGACGAACGGCACGCCGCGCTCCTCCAGCCGGCCGATCACGTCGAAGCTGACCTCGAGCCTTCGGGTGTCGATCAGGACGACGGCGCCCAGGGCTCCTTCGAACAGCCCGTTCCACAGGAACCAGAAGCGTTCCTGGCCCGGGGTGCCGAAGAGGTAGAGGATCAGTTCCTCGCTGAGACTGATCCGGCCGAAGTCCATGGCGACGGTGGTGGCGGTCTTGCTCTCCACCCCGGCGTTGTCGTCCACGCCGACGCCGGCCTGGGTCATGGTCTCTTCGGTGGTCAGGGGCCGGATCTCGCTCACCGAGCCGACCATCGTGGTCTTCCCGACCCCGAATCCGCCGACGATCACTACCTTCACCGCGGCCTTGGCCGTGGTAGGGAGGACGTCCTCGCTCCGGGGGCCGGTGATCGTGTCAGAGTTTCTGAAGTCCATGCATCACCGCTTCGAGAAGGGACCGGTCCGGGAGGGTGGCGCGGACGATGGGCGCACGCGATTCGATCTGTTCGCTCGCGAGCAGTTCGGTGAGGAGCGAGGTCACGACGCTGAAGGGCAGGCTGAGATACGCCGAGATCTCGGCGACGGACAACGGCGCCCGGCAGAGCCGCAGGATCGCGGCCTGCTCGGGCTGGACCGTCGGCGAGGGCTCTGCCTGTGCGACAACCATCGTGACGAGGTCGAGCTCCGCGCGCTCGCCGTCGGGATCGCCGGTGATCACGTACAGCCGTTCCGGGTCGTTCAGCGCCGGGTCGGCCTTTCGGCGTTCTCGTCGGGGAGCACTCATCCGGCCTGCCCGTCATGTCGGGGCGGGCTCGAGAGGTGGGCACCGATCCTGACGACCATGTCGCGCATGCGTGCTCCCACCATTCCGGCATCGACCGTCTCGTCGGCCAGGACCGCGAGGTACGAGCCCGCTCCGGCGGCCATCAGGTAGAAGAATCCGCCGTCGACCTCGATGACGACGAGTCGCATCAGGCCGTCGCTGTAGGGGATTTCCGATGCGACGGCGGCGGCCAGGCTCTGCAGTCCGGCGCAGGCCGCCGCGAGACGGTCGGCTACGTCGGGGTCGCCGCCGTGGCGGGCGATGCGCAGGCCGTCCGATGAGAGCACCACGATCTGGTGGATGCTCGGCACGTCGTCGGCCAGTTCCTTGAGCATCCAGTCCATGTTTCCGCGTTGCTGGATCACTTCAAGTCTCCCTTGTCCCACGCGTCATCAGAGTCCTCGTCGTTCTTCGGTTCCTGGGGCACACCGTTGACGGCCTGGGTGAATGCCTCGAGCCAGAGCCCGGGTGGCGGCGGTTCGCCGTTCTTCCGCCCGCCGTTGTGCCCGTTCTGCGCTCCTGCGGCGGGGGCGGCGGACTGCGCCGTCTGCTGCGGGAGGTTGTGCGAACCGAGCGGGGCGCGACCGCGGCTGCGGCGCTGCGGGAGTCCGCCGGCGGTCCACTCGGTCACCACGGGGACGTCGTCCTCCAGGGCGGACGCTGGGACGACCGGGCCCGTCGCGGCGGCCGGCTTCTCCGTGTAGCCGGGCATGCCGGCGGCGACCGAGGGGGGCAGTTCCGTGGAGACGGGCTTGGGCTTGCGCTTGCCGGGCGGCGGTACGACGTGCTGGAGCGTCGACATGTCGAGCGAGCTCTGGGGCCGCGAGGTGGCGCCGATACCGTGCGCGATACCGGGGGCGGCTCCCGTGGTGAGCATTTCGCGCGGCACGATGACGACGGCACGCACGCCGCCGTAGGCGGACTGCCGCAGAGAGACCTGGAGTTGGTACATCCGGGAGATCCGGCCGACGACGGCCATGCCGAGGCGCGGGGACTCTCCGAGGTCGTTCATGTTGATGCCGGCCTGCGCCTGGGCGAGCATGTTCTCGGCGCGGGCGCGTGCCTCCTCGCTGAGGCTGACGCCGCCGTCCTCGATCTCGATGGCGATGCCGGTCTGGACCTCGACCGCGGTGACGTGCACCCGGGTCTGCGGCGGCGAGTAGCGCGTCGCGTTGTCCAGGAGTTCGGCGCAGGCGTGGATGAGCGGCTCGACCGACGTACCGACGATGGCGACCTTGGCGATCGAGTGCAGGTCGACGCGCTGGTATTCGAGGATCCGGGACATCGCGCCGCGCAGCACGCTGAACAGCGGTACGGGCTTGGGCCATTGGCGGCTGGGGCGGGCGCCGCCGAGTACACCGATGGAGTCGGCGAGCCGTCCGATCAGCGCGGTGCCGTGGTCGATGCGGAGGAGGTCGTCGAAGACCTCGGGGTTACGCCCGTGGTGGTCCTCCATCTCCCGCAGTTCACTGGCCTGCCGGTGGACGATGGCCTGGACGCGCCGGGCGACGCTGACGAACGCGCGCTGCGCGGAGTCACGCATCGCCTCTTCGTTGTCGATGATGTCGAGGATCTGGAAGACCAGGCCGCGCAGGGGCTTGGGGAGGTTGCGGTACGACTCGTCCGCGTCGACGATGTCGCGCATCACCTCTTCGGGTGAGTTGCTGGCACGCAGCCGGCGGATCGCGGCGGGCAGCAGTTCCTTGGTCATCCGCACGGTCTCCGCGTCGGCGGCGGCGATGCGGTGTTCCAGATAGGCGATGCGCTGCTCGTAGTGCGCGCGCTGGACGTTCATGGCGCGGCGGCGGCGGTTGAGTACGACGGTGAGCGCGGAGACCACGAGCGTGGCGATCGCACCGCACCAGACGACTGGTATCCGCGCGGGCTCGGTCACCAGCACCGCACCGGCGGCAGTGGCGCCGGCCATCAGCACAAGGGGCAACAGCACAGCACGGACCACGGGGATTTCTCGGTCAATCGGTGGTGATTCAACACGAACCATCTAAACCCTCTGGCGGTTGATTCGGGAAGCATTCGGAAGATCTGCGCACTTGTGATGACAGTCGTGAACAAGTGCTCGAATTCATATCAACTCGACTTCGATGCGCGTGAGCTTAGCCAGATCAGAACACCGCTTCGGCATATTCACCCAACCCCCTGCGCGAGCACTCCGGCAGTAATACACTCGCCAGTTTTTGCACTCAACGGCGCCAGGCGTGCGCGGGGAGTAATCGGCGACGAGGTCGCGCCCATGTGGTTCTCCCGTGTCCCGTGGTGCGGGATGCTCAAGTGCCACCCGCGTCCCACGGCTTGATGAATCGTCGGATACGCGCCCCGAGCGATGCATTCCGTCCCTCATCGCGGGACAGAGGCACAGGTGATCGAACCGGATCGAAAGAAGCAGATTCATGACCGAGGGACTGATTCACCGGAAAGAAGCCGTGGCGGGGACGCGTGGCTGCACCATCGAGTCGCTGGACACCGGCCTCCGGCTGCTGGGGCTTTTCCTCACCCACGACACACTCACGGTCTCCGGGGCCGCCGAACTACTGGGCGTCGGCCGGTCCACCGCGCACCGGGTGCTCTTCACGCTGGAGGGGCGCGGTTTCGCGACCCGTGACCCCTCCGGACGCGGATACTCGGCCGGTCCCGAGCTGATTCGGCTCGGGCGGCCCGCCGGCTTCGGCGCGGCGCTGCGGGCGCGGCTCTCAGACGTACTGGAGGACGCCGCCCGCCGCACCGGCGAGACGGTGCAGAGTGCCGCGCTGATCGGGGACCGGGTCCTGGTCACCGACGGCCGCGAGTCCTCGCAGCCGGTGCGGGTGGTGCTGGAGATGTCACGCACGCACCCCGCGCACGCGACGTCGGCCGGCAAGCTGCTGCTCTCACGGATGACCACCGCCCAGGTGTGCGCCCTGTATCCGCAGGAGCGGCTGCCCGCGACCACCCCACGGACCGTCACCTCTCGCGCGGCGCTGCTGGACGAGCTGGCGGAGGTCCGCGGCCTCGGTCACGCGGTCAGCAGGGGCGAGTCGGTCACCGGGATGAACGCCGTCGCCGTCCCGCTCGGCGGGGCGGGCCCCCGCGACCGGCTGGCCCTGACCGCTTCGGTGCCCGCCGATCGCGGGGACGACGCGGCACTGGTGCGGCTCGCGGAACAGCTACGGCTCTCGGCCTCGCTGCTGAAGCAGGCTGATAGCGGGCTGAAGCGGGCTGACCCGTCCTGATGCCCCGGCCATGATCCGCCGGACGGGCCCTAGCGGCGGGCACCGCCGATGCGGCCCTCCAACTGCACCAGCAACTCGCTGAGCTGCGCGCTCAGTCGGCTGCGCGCCCCGTCGTCGAGGCCGGAGAGCACACCGCGTTCGTACGCGAGCTGCTGGGGCAGCAGCTCGTCGACGAGGCCGCGGCCCTCCTCGGTGAGTCGGACGTGGGCGACCCTGCGGTCCCGGTCGTCGCTGCGGCGGTCGACCAGGCCGCGTTCCTGGAGGGCGCGCAGGCGCTTGGTCACGGCGGCGCCGGACGAGAACGTTTCGCGGGCCAGCTCGCCGGGCGTGAGTTCGCGGTCGGTACGGCGCACCGCACCGAGCAGGTCGAATTCGGCGCGCGTCAGTCCGGCGGACCGCAGCGGGGCGTCCTCCGCCTGCTGGAGGAGCGCGGCGCAGCGGTTGATGCGGCCGATGATCTCCATCGGGCCGGTGTCGAGCTCCGGATCGACGGCCTGCCACTGCCGTACCACCGAGGCCACGATGTCGTCGGTCACACCGCTCCGTTCCGAGGAGGTGGGAGGGCGATCAGCCCTTGTCTTCGTGCTGTTGCGGCGAGCGTACGGTGTCCGGCCTGCTCGGCCGTGGCAAGCCGGTCCCCGGGCAGGGCGCGCTGCCACCATTCGCCCGCCGCGGCGTCGGCGGCCTGGCGCAGTTCGACGAGGGAGCCGGTGAGCGTACGGCGTGCCCCGGCCAGCTCGACGGTTCCTGACGCAGGGTCGGCGACGGCCCGTACGGCGTCGGCGCGGGCAGCCTCGGCAGCGGCGAGGGCCTTCTCGACGTGTCCGGATGCGCGCCGGTTGGTGACGGCCGTCGCGGCGAGGAAGCCGGCGACGGCACCGACGAGGGTGTCGAGGACCCTGTCCCCGATGAGTTCACCGGCCGGATGGGTACCGCCGAACTCCAGGACGAGGAGGGCCATCGGGGTGACGGCGACCGAGCCGAGCCAGTAGTTACGGGTGATCAGGGCCTCGGCGGCGAAGTTGAAGAAGAGACAGCAGATGATCAGGGCGAGCGGTCCGGTCCGGCTGACCGGGAGCACCGCGGCGAAGACCAGTACGCCGATGAGGTTGCCGAGGGTGCGCTGGAGAGTCCGGTGCCAGGACAGGGTGACGTTGGCCTGGTAGAGGGAGGCCGCGGTGACGATCGCCCAGTACGGCCGGCCGACGCCGAGTGCGGCGCAGGCGTATCCGGCCAGGGCGCAGCCGACGAGGGTGCGCACGGCGACGGGCAGCAGCGGGGAACCCGGGGCGAGGGCGCGCAGCAGGCCTCGGCGGGCACCGCGGCGGTGGGCGGCTGGTTCGGCGTCGACGCCGAAGAGCCCGGCCGTGGTTCCCGGCAGCGGTGGCGGGGAGGGCACGGGACCGCGGGCTCGTGTCGCGGCGGCCCAGGCACGCAGCTTCGCCGTATCGGGTACGAGTGCCCCGGCGTGCCCGTCAAGGGCTGTTGCGGCGAGTACGGCCTCGGCGTGGACCACGAGACGTTCCAGCTCCCGGCGTACGGGGGTGGGGCGGCCCGCGCCGAGCAGTGACTGCCAGGCGCCGTGCACGGCGGCGGTCGCGGCGTGCCGCGTGCGGTGGCCGGGGGCGGCTGCGTACGCGGCGGTGACATCGAGGGCGCGGGCGGTGGCGCGGCGCTCGGGGCCTTCCCTGCGCAGCATCGCGGGGCCGACGGCGACGAGCCAGGCAAAGGTTCCGGCGGCGAGGGTGAGGGCGAGGTGTCCGGGGACCTGGCCGAGTTCCTGCGGTGCGAACAGGGCTGCGGAGGTGACGAAGGTGAAGATGACATGGCCGGGCGGCCCGATACGGGTCGCGTCGCAGAGCGCCTTCTGCGCGGCGGCCAGCAGCGCGGCGACCGCGATCAGGGCCGCGGTCGAGTCGGTGACCGACGCGGTGACCAGCGCTGCGGCGAGGCCGGCGAGCATGCCGAGCACCACGCGTGCGACGGTGCCTGCCCGCCGGGCGTACGGAAGGCTGTGGCCGTAGAGCGCGCAGAGAGAGCCCGCCATCGTGTACATCACGAGGTCGAGCCGGTCCACGGCGAGGAGCAGCAGGTCGGGCACGGCGGAAGCGACGACGACGCTCAGCGCCGGTTTGAACCAGGTGTCCGACGGGCGCGCGAGGCGCAGTGCCCCGACCACCTGGAGGCTGCGGGCGGAGGGCCGCCGGGACGAAATAGCTGCATCACTCACTCAAATACCTTAGCAGGTATTACACCCGTAAAATATTTCCTCTCGGAGCGGCCCGATGGCTGAGGTGTGCGGCCGGTCATAGCGTGCAGGAGACGTACATCAACACGTTCACCGAGGGAGAAGAATGAAGTACTCCAAGCCGCTGGACACCGGCCCCTGCTGGGTCGAGCTGAGCACTACGGACATCCCCGCCGCGAAGTCGTTCTACGCGGCGCTGTTCGGCTGGCGTGCGGAGACCGATCCGCGCCCGGAGGCCGGCGGCTACACCATGGCGCGTCTCGGCGACGCCGCGGTGGCCGCGTTCAGCCCGGTCTACCAGCCGGGGCAGCCCACCGCCTGGACGGTCTCCTTCTCGACCCGGGACGCCGACGCCGCGGTGGAGAAGGTGAAGTCCGAGGGCGGCGCACTGCTGGCCGGCCCGATGGACGTCTTCGATCTGGGCCGGTTCGCGGTGGTCGCCGACCCGTCGGGCGCGGCGTTCTCGCTCTGGCAGCCCCGCGACTTCGCGGGCGCCGAGGTCCTCAACGATCCGGGCGCCCTGGGCTGGGTCGAGCTCTCCACCCGTGACACGACGGAGGCCCTCGCCTTCTACCCGGCCGTCCTCGGCTGGACGGTCAAGGGCGCGGAGTCGTACACCCACTGGGGCGTGGACGGCGCGGACTTCGGCGGCATGATGGCGATGGACGAGAAGTTCCAGCCGGAGGTGCCGCCGCACTGGCTCCCGTACTTCGTCGTCACCGACGTCGACGCCACGGCCGCCATGGCGCTGAGCGCGGGCGGCGACCAGCTGATGCCGCCCACCAGCATCCCGGACGGGCCCCGGATCGCGGTCCTTCGTGACCCGCAGGGCGCCGTGTTCGGCATCCACAAGTCGTACGAAGAAGGCTGAGGGAGCCCTTCGGGACTCTCAGCCCAGGCCGCGGGCGTCCTGCTTGAGCGCGGTGTCGACCGTCAGGGCCGCGGCGACGACCAGGCTCAGCAGCGGCTCGGGCAGCTGGTGGTGGATCTGGAGCACGTAGTTGTCGGCCGTGGTGAACATGGTCTTCGCGAGACCTTCCCAGGTCTTCGTGATCCGGGCTATCTCGGCGTCGTTGTGGTCGACGATCGCGAAGTTCCAGGCGCGCCAGTTCTCCGCCTTGATCGCGCCGATCTTCCGGCCGTCGACCATGATGGCGAAGTTGATCTTGCCGATGGCGTTCTGCTGGACGATCTCGCCGACCGGCTGTCCGTCCGGGCGCTGGACGACGACCCGGGACTTGATGAACTTGGCCGGCCGCGTGAGCAGCAGCTGCGGCTGGCCGTACGCGTCGCGGATCTCCAGGCGGTGCGTCAGGTACTGGTCGATGCTCGCGACGAACCGGAGCACCTTGCGCAGCGCGC
This sequence comes from Streptomyces sp. NPDC055749, assembly GCF_053617235.1. NCBI lineage: Bacteria > Bacillati > Actinomycetota > Actinomycetes > Kitasatosporales > Streptomycetaceae > Streptomyces > Streptomyces sp. NPDC055749. The sequence continues at coordinate 24,124 of NZ_JBSHFH010000010.1, forward strand.
TCTGGCCGACCTGCACGACCGAACCGACGGTGTTGCCCTGCTGGTCGAAGACGCTGTACTCGGTCGTCACCTCGATCAGCTTGGCCTTCTGGTTCACGACCAGGACCTGCTGATTGAAGAGCGTGCCCGCGCCCGGGGCTCCCTGCTGGGTCTGCACAGCCTGCAGGGGCACCTGGTGCGGAACCTGCGCGGCCTGCGGCTGGGGCTGGGGCTGACCCTGCGCCGGGTTGGTGTGTTCGGTCCACCGAGAACCGTCCCAGTACCGCAGCAGCTGAGGCGCGCCATGGGGATCCGGATACCAGCCCGCAGAAACGTTCGAGTGCGTTGTCACCGGGGCACACTATCCCGCGAACCTGTGACCCCACATTCCTTGAATCTTCACACACCACTACGATGGCGGCGATGACCAGGCTGAGCGAGCGGACGGACCGGCGACGGAGCGGCGCACGCGTGCCCGCCGCCCTCGGCTGGGTCCTGGTCCTCCTGGCGATGGTGTTCTGCTGCTCGTTGAGCACCGCCGTGGCTGCCTCGCCACCGGGCGACACCGCGCCCCCGGCGCCCGCCCGGGCCATGACCCCGACGCCCGAGAGCGCCGCCTCGCTCGTGGTGGCCCACGCACCGGACCACCGGGGCATGGGCAGTTCCTGCCACGGCACCTCGGACCACTCCTCTGCGGTCGTCATGCCGGGGCCGCCCGCACCCGTCGGCCTTCCCACCGCCCCGGCGGTGGCCCCGGCCGTCCTCCCGCTGTCCGGAGCCGCCGCGATCCGCGGCCCCTCCAACGACGGCGTGGGCGCGGTCGACCGTCTCCGTCTGCAGATCCAACGGATCTAGAGGCCGGCCGGCCCTCCTTCGGGCCGGCTCCTGCCTCTACCTTCCCCACGCATCGCGCACGCCCGCGCCTGCGTCGTCCCGTTGAACCCGAGGACCAGTCATGGCTTCCGCCAAGAACAAGAACCAGAACACCCCCGCCGCCGCCCGCCGGGCCAAGCTCGACGAAGCCCGCCGCAAGGAGCGGGCACGCGAGCGCCGCGTCCGCATCATCACCATCAGCGCCTCCGTCGCCGTGGTCGCCGCACTCGTCGCCGGAGGCGGCTATCTGATGGCCGCGGCCGACGACAAGGACAAGGCCGAGGAGCAGGCCAAGTCCTCCCCGGTCAAGGGCGAGAAGACCTGGGACAAGCTCAAGCAGAACCATGTGAGCCAGAAGGTCGACTACCCGATGAACCCGCCCGTCGGCGGCGACCACAACCAGGTGTGGATGAACTGCGACGCCGACGTCTACGCCGAGGAGATACCGAAGGAGAACGCGGTCCACTCCCTGGAGCACGGCGCGGTCTGGGTCACGTACAACGACAAGGCGAAGGACGCCGACATCGAGGCGCTCAAGAAGCGGGTCTCGACCACCCCGTACTCCCTGATGAGCCCCGTCGCGGACCAGAAGGACCCGCTGATGCTCAGCGCCTGGGGCAAGCAGGTGACGGTGAAGAGCGCGACCGACTCACGCGTCTCCCAGTTCTTCGCCAAGTACGTCCAGGGCCCGCAGACCCCTGAGCCGGGTGCCGCCTGCTCGGGCGGGCTGGACAAGTGACCTCCGCCGTACGCGCCCCCCGCCCGATGGTGCTGGCAGGTGCCGTGGTGTTCCTGCTGGCGCTGGGTCTTGTGGTGCTCACGATCGGACAGCCGTCCTCGGCGGCCTCGTCCGGTACGTCCTCGTCGGCCGCGCCCGCTGAGACCTCCGCCGATGTGGGCTTCGCCCGCGACATGGCGGTCCATCACCAGCAGGCCGTCGAGATGTCCTTCATCGTCCGCGACCGTACGGACGACGAGGACGTGCGCCGTCTCGCGTACGACATCATCAACACCCAGGCCAACCAGCGAGGCATGATGCTGGGCTGGCTGGAGACATGGGGCAGGCCGAAGAGCTCGGAGCAGCCACCCATGAAGTGGATGGGGCACACCGTCACGGCCACGGGCGACGGCTCGCTGATGCCGGGCATGGCCACCGACGCGGAGCTGGACGAGCTGCGGGCGGCCAAGGGCACGGCGGCCGAGATCCTCTACCTGCGGCTGATGACCGTCCACCACCGCGCCGGCGCCGAGATGGCTCGGGCGGGGGCCGCGGCGGCGGGCACGGACGAGATCAAGAACCTGGCGGCGGGCATGGTCCGCGGCCAGCAGTCGGAGATCGGGCTCATGGCGGACATGCTGAAGGAGCGCGGCGCCACGGCCTGACGAGCGACGGTTCGTCCTCGGACGGGGCCGCCCCGTCGCCCGGTCCGCCGGGCGGTGGGGCGGCCCTCGCTCTGTTCGGCGGCAGGTGCTGCCTGCCGGAGATAGGGTCAGCGACAATATGAAGAGCAACCTCACACCCCTGGGGCCCAAGGCGGACAAGGACACCGTGCGACGCCACAACCTGAGCCTCGTACTGCGGGCCGTCCGGGACGAGGGCGAGGCCGGGGAAGCGACGAGGGCCGGAGTGGCCGGCCGGGTGGGGCTGACCCGGGCCGCCGTGTCCTCACTGGTCGAGCAGCTCATCGAGAGCGGTTTCCTCACCGAGTCCGGGAAGACCTTCAGCGGGCAGGCCGGGCGCCCCGGCACGGCCCTCAAGGTGACGCGTACGGGCCCGGCCGGGCTCGGCGTGGAGATCAACATCGATTACGTGTCGGTGTGCGTCGTGGATCTGGCGGGTACGGGGCGGGTCCGCCAGACCGAGCATCTCGACAACCGGGGAGCGCCGCCCGCCGAGGTGCTGGCCCGGGCGGCGCGGATCGCCGCGGGCACGCTGGAGTCGGCGCGCGAACAGGATCTGCACCCGGTCGGGGCCGCGCTCGCGCTGCCGGGTCTGGTGTCCGGCGGTTCGGTGCGCCAGGCGCCCAACCTCGGCTGGAACCAGGTGCCCGCCGAGGCTTTGTTCGCGGACGCGCTCGCCGGGCTGCGGCCCGGCCGGGCGGCGCTGCCGGTGAGTTCGGAGAACGAGGCCAATCTCGCGGCGCTGGCCGAGCTGTGGTTCGGCGGCCTGGACAAAGCGCGCAGCTTTCTCTATCTGACGGGCGAGATCGGGGTCGGTGGAGCCCTGGTGCTCGACGGTGAACTGCTGCGCGGTGCGCACGGTTTCGCCGGGGAGATCGGGCATGTGGTGGTGGACCCTGCGGGTCCCGAGTGCCGTTGCGGTTCCCGGGGCTGCCTGGAGCAGTACGCGGGACAGGCGGCGCTCCTGCGCGCTGCGGGTATCGACGGCGACCGCACCGGTTCGGTGGCCGAGCTGGAGAGGCGTGCGCGGGCGGGCGACGCGCGGGCGGTGGACGCGGTGGCCGAAGCAGGCCGGATGCTGGGCAGGGTGCTGTCGGGGGCGGTGAACCTGATCGACCCGGAGGCGGTGGTGCTCGGCGGTATCTACCGGAGCCTGATGCCGTGGCTCGCGCCACCCGTCGACGAGGAGCTCACGGGCCGGGTGGTCTCCGGCCTCTGGTCCCCCGGCAGCGGAAGGCTGCGTGCCTCGTCCGTGGCGGGGGACGCGGCGCGGGGCGCGGCGGCCCTGGTGATGCAGGACGTGCTGGCCGACCCGGTGGCGTACGCCGGGCGGAACGTACCGTCGCGACTGCCGTGACGGGCGGACCGCCGGTGCTGCCGATCGCCGTCGGTAGGGTGGCCCGATGACTGAGACCTGGGGCCCTGACGACACCGGTGTACTGACCTTGCCGTCCGGCCTGCTGGTGCGCGGCCGGGGGCTGCGCCACCCGCTGCCAGCCGGATCGGTGCCCGCCTTCGGGGTGTATCTGCTGGGCGAGGAACCGGCTCCCGTCACATGGGAGTCGCGATGGGTGCCCTGGCCCGACTTCCGGCTTCCCAAGGACCGGGTGCGGGCCCGGGAGGTGTTCGGAGAGGCTCTCGCGCGGGCGGCCACGGAGCGCGTGGAGGTCGCCTGCGGAGGCGGCATCGGGCGCACCGGCACCGCGCTGGCCTGCATGGCCGTGCTGGACGGGGTCCCGGCTGACCGGGCCGTGGCGTTCGTACGCAGCTCGTACCATCACCGTGCCGTCGAGACCCCGTGGCAGCGGCGTTTCGTGCGGCGCTTCGACGCCCTGGTGTGACGCCGGGCATGGGAGGGAAGCCTGATGGTTCCCTCCCACGGACCCGTGTACGCGCCAGGGGTCAGCGCACCCCGAGCAGGTGGTCCATCGCCAGCTGGTCCAGGGCCTCGAACGCCATGCCGCGTTCGGCCGCCGCCGTGATGTCGAACTCCTCGTACGCCGAGCGGTCGGCGAGCAGTCCCGCCACGCCGTCGGCGGCGGTGGGCAGCGCCAGTTCGTCCAGGCGGGATGCGAGCAGCGCCTCCTGCACGGCCGGGTCGGCGCGGAACGCCGCCGCGCGCTCCTTGAGGATCAGGTAGTTGCGCATGCAGCCCTCGGCCGAGGCCCAGACGCCCGCGTAGTCCTCGGTCCGCGGCGGCTTGAAGTCGAAGTGGCGCGGGCCCTCGTAGCCACCGGTCTCCAACAGGTCCACCAGCCAGAACGCCTGGCGCAGGTCCCCGGCGCCGAAGCGCAGGTCCTGGTCGTACTTGATGCCCGACTGGCCGTTGAGGTCGATGTGGAAGAGCTTTCCGGCCCACATCGCCTGGGCGATGCCGTGCGGGAAGTTGAGCCCGGCCATCTGCTCGTGACCCGTCTCCGGGTTCACGCCGACCAGTTCCGGGCGCTCCAGGCGCTCGATGAAGGCGAGGGCGTGGCCGATGGTCGGGAGGAGGATGTCGCCGCGCGGCTCGTTCGGCTTGGGCTCGATCGCGAAGCGCAGGTCGTAGCCCTGCTCGGTGACGTAGTCGCCCAGCAGGTCGAACGCTTCCTTCATCCGGTCGAGCGCGACCCGGATGTCCTTCGCCGCCCCGGACTCGGAGCCCTCGCGCCCGCCCCACGCCACATAGGTGGTGGCGCCGAGTTCGACGGCGAGATCGATGTTGCGGAGGGTCTTGCGGAGCGCGTACCTGCGCACGTCCCGGTCGTTGGCGGTGAACGCCCCGTCCTTGAAAACCGGGTGGGTGAAGAGGTTCGTCGTGGCCATCGGCACCACGAGTCCGTTCGCGTCCAGCGCCTGCCGGAACCGCTTGACGAGGCCCTCACGCTCCGCGTCCGTCGAGCCGAACGGGATGAGGTCGTCGTCGTGGAACGTGACCCCGTACGCGCCGAGCGCGGCGAGCCGCTGCACGGACTCGACCGGGTCGATCGCCGCGCGGGTCGCGTCACCGAACGGGTCGCGCCCCTGCCAGCCCACTGTCCACAGACCGAAGCTGAACTTGTCCTCCGGTGTGGGCGTGAAGCGTTCCGTCATCGTCTGGCCGCCTTCGAGTGAGCTATTTGTTCAGTGTCATGACTAATCATGCACGGAGGGCCCGCGGGACGTAACCCCCTCCACTACGAAACCTGGTTCACCCCTGGTCCGGCGGGGTGCGATCCCGTAATTTGTTTGCCTGACGTTCAAATCTCCGACGAGAAGAGGTAGCCCATGCCGCCGCGCAGCGTCGTCATCGGCGTGGACAGCTCCACCCAGTCCACGAAAGCGGCGGTGACCGACGCCGTGACCGGCGAGCTCCTCGCCGTCGGCCGCGCCCCGCACACGGTCACGGGTGAGGGCGGGGCCCGCGAGAGCGATCCCGAGATCTGGTGGCAGGCGCTGTCCCGGGCGGTGGTCGCCGGGCTCACGGAGTCCGGGATCGGCCCCTCCGCGGTCACAGGTATCGCCGTCGCCGGACAGCAGCACGGCCTCGTGGTGCTCGACCGGGAGGGCCGGCCGCTGCGCCCGGCCATGCTGTGGAACGACACCCGGTCCGCCCCGCAGGCCGCCGCCCTCACCGCCGCACTCGGCGGCCCCGGCGAGTGGACCGCGCGCACCGGCTCGGTGCCGGTCGCCTCCCTCTCCGCGACGAAGTGGCAGTGGCTGCGCGAGAACGATCCAGGCACCGTCGCGGCTGCCGCCGCCGTCCGGCTCCCCCACGACTTCCTGACCGAGCGCCTCACGGGCACCGCCTTCACCGACCCCGGGGACGCTTCGGGGACCGGCTGGTACTCGACGGCCAAAGGCGCGTACGACCCCGAACTCCTCGCGCTCATCGGCCTGGACGGCTCCCTGCTGCCGGAGGTGGCCGCCACCGGAGCGACCCGGACGGGCTCCCTGACCACAGCCGCCGCCGAGGCACTCGGCCTGCCGGCCGGGATCGCCGTCGCGGCGGGCACCGGCGACAACATGAGCGCCGCCGTCGGTCTGGGCCTGGGCGGCGCGGGGCTCCTGGACCACCCGGTGCTCAGCCTGGGGACCTCGGGGACGGTGTTCGCCGCGTCCCGAACCCGGCCCGTGTCGGCGGCCCTCTCCGGCTTCGCCGCAGCCGACGGTACGTACCTCCCACTGGCGTGCACCCTCAACTGCACGCTCGCCGTCGACAAGGTGGCCACCCTGCTGGGCCTGCACCGCGACGACACGGCGCCCGGCGGTGAGGCCGTACTGCTGCCCTATCTGGACGGCGAACGCACCCCCGACCTGCCCTTCGCCTCCGGCCTGCTCACCGGCCTGCGGCACGACACCACCCCGCAGCAACTGCTGGGCGCCGCCTACGAGGGCGCGGCCTTCACCGTGCTGCGCGCGCTCGACGAGCTGCTGCGGGCCTGCGGTCTCGACCCGGCCGACCCCGCTGTCGCCGCCCGCCCGCTGCGGCTGATCGGCGGCGGGGCCGGTGGCCGCACCTGGGTGGAGACCGTGCGCCGCCTCTCCGGGCGCCCGCTCGTCGTGCCCGGCAGCGGTGAGCTGGTCGCGCGCGGCGCCGCGGCGCTCGCCGCATCGGCGGCCGGCGGCGGCGATCCGGTGGCCGTGGCGGCCTCCTGGAACACCGGCGAGACCGACCGTCAACTACCGCCGGTCGAACGGGACATGGAGACCTGGGAACGGGTAGGGGCCGTACTGGAGCGGGCCGCGGGACCGGTACTCGGAGGCTGAGCCCGGGTCACGAACCGGCCTTCCCCGGACCGGTTTTGGGATGCCAACGGATCTTCAATAGGATCCGGCGATGATCATAAGAAGACGGCTGCGGGCCGGGGTGTGCGTACTGCTCGCCACCCTGGCCGCGTGGCTCGGCACCACCCTCCCCGCCGCCGCGGACGAACCCACCGGCTCCACATCCCCCAAGGTCGAGCTGGTCCTCGACGTCAGCGGCTCCATGCGTGCCAAGGACATCGACGGCCAGTCCCGGATGACCGCCGCGAAGCAGGCGTTCAACGAAGTGCTGGACGCGGTGCCCGAAGAGGTGCAGCTCGGCATCCGGACGCTCGGCGCCGACTACCCCGGCGACGACCGCAAGACCGGCTGCAAGGACACCAAGCAGCTCTACCCGGTCGGCCCGCTGGACCGTACCGAGGCCAAGACCGCGGTCGCCACCCTGGCACCCACCGGCTGGACCCCGATCGGTCCCGCGCTGCTCGGCGCGGCCGACGACCTGGAGGGCGGCGAGGGCACCCGCCGGATCGTCCTCATCACCGACGGCGAGGACACCTGCGGCCCGCTCGACCCCTGCGAGGTGGCCCGTGACATCGCAGCCCGCGGTGTCCATCTGGTCATCGACACCCTGGGCCTGGTACCCAACGCCAAGATCCGCCAGCAGCTGACCTGCATCGCCGAGGCCACCGGCGGAACCTACACCGCCATCACGCACACCGAGGAACTCTCGGGCCGCGTCAAGCAGTTGGTGGACCGTGCCGCGGAGCCCGTGGTCACTCCGGTGGCGACCGAGGGCGCCGACAGCTGTTCCGCGGCCCCGGCGCTCAAGGCCGGTCTCTACACGGACCGCGAGAAGTTCGGCGAGCACCGCTGGTACCGGGTGGACGTGCTGCCGGGCCAGGAGCTGCGCGCTTCGGTGAGCGTGTCGGCCGACCGCGCCGTCAACAACGACTACGGCGTCCTGCTGCGGGCCCTGACCGTGCACGGCCGCGAGATCGTCCGCGGTTCCGAGGCGGGCACCGGCCGTACGGACGTGATCTCGTCCGGGCTGCGCTACCCCAAGGCCGAAGAGGACGGCACGGACGAGGAGGACCTGAGCCCCGAGGCGGTCTGCCTCCAGGTCAGCAACTCCTTCTCGGCCCCCGCTTCGGTGAAGACCTCCCCCGGCATGCCGGTCGAGCTGACCATCGACGTCGTGGACGCTCCGGACGAGGCGGCGGACGTCGCCGCGTTCGGTCTCGGCCGCGGCTGGTGGCTGCTCGGTGTGCTGGTCCTCACCGGACTGGTCGCGGGCCTGCTGACCGGCTGGATCTCGCGCTGGCGTGTCGCCGTATGGAGGACCAACTGATGCGTACGACACGTGTACTGACGGCCACCGTGCTGGCCGGCCTCGCCCTGCTGACCTCGGCATGCTCCGCGACGGACGACAGCCCCTCGGCAGCCGCGAGCACAGGCTCAAGCACAGGCTCGCAGACGAGTACGAGCACGAGCGCCGCGTCCGACAGCGAGGATGGACCCACGGAAGCGGGCACCACCTTCCGTACCGCGACCGCCGTCCAGCAGGGGCAGCGAGCCACCGCCGAAGCCTCGACGGGCGACTACCTGTACTGGGTGTTCCCCGCCGACGCGGGACAGCGGGCGACCGTTCGCACGAAGGTCACGCTCCCCGAGAGCGCCACCCGGCACGGCGTGTCCACCTGGCAGGTCGACGTGTACGACGGACTGCGGCGGCGGCAGGCGTGCATGTACGGCCATCAGACCCGCAAGGCGGCGGCGGACGCGGCCACGGTCGAGCTGACCTGCGTCCTGCGGACCGTACGCGCCTGGTCGGAGCCGTGGGCGAACGATCCGCTGCCCGGCAGCTATTACGTACGTCTGACGGTCCTCGATCTGCCAGCGACGGACCTCGGACTGCCGGTGAACGGCGAGCTGGAGGTCACCTCCGTCGACGGGGGCGGCGCCCACGACGTGGACGGCTCGCTCGCCGAACCGCTGGTGCCCGGCGTGTCCTCCGTGGAGCAGGCGTCGGACGACGGGACCGCGGTGGAACGGGTCTCGCTCGGCAGCGAACCGGACGACGGCTGGGCCTCCGGCTGGTGGACTGACCGCTGGCTGTGGACCGTGGGCGGCGGCGTGCTCGGTGCGCTGGCAGCCGTCTTCGGCTACTCCCTGACGCGCGGCAACGGCCGTCCCTCCCGGGTGCCCCCGGGCGTCTGACCGACGGCCGCTCGGGACGGGTGCGGCGCGATGCCGGACCCGTCCCGAGCGGCGGGCCAAAGGCCGTGTTCGAATACGTGTCCTCTTGCGGCTACGCTCGACAACTCACCTACTCCACAAGGCCGATGACGGTTCCGGCCATGCGGGTCACTGCGTACCGGCTGCGGTGCGCCACCAGGGAGCGGAGTCCTTTCATGTCCAGGGATACGGAACTCGTAGCGGGCCCCAGGGGGTTGCCGTTCCTCGGGAACCTTCCTCAGTTCGGGAAGGACCCGCTCGCCTTCTTCGAGCGTCTTCGCGGCCACGGGGACATGGTGCGCTGGCGATTCGGCCGCAACCGCTGCGTGTTCATCTCCGACCCCGACTGCATAGGCGAGCTGCTCACCGAGACGGAACGCACCTTCGACCAGCCCGCGTTGGGCATCGCGTTCCGTACCGTGATGGGCAACGGCGTGGTGGTGGCGCGTGGTTCGGACTGGCGGCGCAAGCGTTCACTGGTCCAGCCGTCCGTACGGCCCAAGCAGGTGAAGTCGTACGCGGCGACGATGGCGTCGTGCGCGGTGGAGCTGGCGGACACCTGGTCGGGCGGTGAACGGGTCGACATCAAGCGGGAGATGGCGGCGCTGACGCAGAAGATCGCGGTACGCACCATCTTCGGCGTGGACACCCCGGCCGACGCGGATTCCATGGGCCGGGCGATGGATGTCGCCCAGCAGGAGATCGGCAAGGAGTTCAGCGGTATCGGCGCGATCCTCCCCGACTGGGTGCCGACGCCGGGCCGGGCCAGGATCAGGAAGGCCGCCGCGGTCATCGACGCCGAGGTGAGCCGGGTGGTCGCCCGCCACCGTGACGGCGACGGGGAACGCCCCGATCTGCTGAGCCGGCTGCTCACCGCGGTCGACGAGACCGGCACGCACCTCACCGACGAGGAGATCCGCGACGAGACGGTCACCCTCTACATCGGTGGTCACGAGACGACCAGTTCGACGCTGGTGTGGGCCTGGTACCTGCTCGCCCGCAATCCGCAGGCGCGCGCGGCCCTCACCGAGGAACTGGACCGGGTGCTCGGCGACCGGGAGCCCGGCTTCGACGACTACGCACAACTGACCTACGCCCAGTCGGTGGTGAAGGAGACGCTGCGCCTGTACCCGACGATCTGGCTGGTCACCGGGGTCGCCAAGGAGGGGGCGAAGATCGGCGGCGTACCGATGCCCGTGGGGACGCGGGTGTGGAGCAGCCAGTGGTCCACCCAGCGCGACCCGCGCTGGTTCCCCGAGCCCGAGACCTTCCGGCCGGAGCGCTGGGACCCGGAGAGCGGCGACGAGATCGCGGAGTACGCGTGGTTCCCGTTCGGCGGCGGCCCCAGGGTCTGCCTCGGTACGCGCTTCGCGATGGTGGAGGCCGTCCTGATCCTGGCCGTGCTGGCGCGGCGCTTCGATCTGGACGTGGACCCGGGCACGATCGGCCACGTACCGTCGCTGACCCTGCAGCCCGACCGCGAGGTACTGGCTACGGTGCGGGCGCGGTGACGCAGGACATGGTCTGAGGGCGCTGCCGCGGATGACCGTCCGCGGCAGCGCCCCGCCTCATGCGGCCCGTCCTACTTCTTCAGCCACTTCTTCCACACGTCCGGGTTCTCCTCGATCCAGCGCCCGGCCGCCTGCTGCGGGGTGAGCTTCTCCGAGGCGATCATCGTGGACACCTCGTTCTGCGCGTCCTCGGTCCACTTGAACTTCTTCAGGAAGTCCGCGGCCTCACCGCCCCGCTTCGCGAAGTCGGCGTTGAGGTACTTCTGCAGAGGTGTCGTCGGATAGGCGCAGTCGATGGCCTTCGGGTCCTTGGCTGCGCACTCCTCGGTGTACTCGGGGAGCTTCACCTCCACCATCGGCACCTCGTTGAACAGCCACTGCGGCTGGTACCAGTAGCTGAGGAAGGGCTTCTTCTCCTTGGCGAACTGCTGGATCTGGGTGATCTGGGCGGCCTCGGAGCCGGCGAAGACGACCTTGTAGTCCAGGTCGAGGTTCTTTACCAGTGCGGTGTCATTGGTGACATAGGACGGTGACCCGTCCATGAGCTGGCCCTTGTCGCCGCTCTCCGGGGTGCGCAGTTCGTCGGCGTACTTGTCGAGGTTCTTCCAGTCCGTGACGTCGGGGTGCTTGTCCGCCCAGTACTTCGGTACGTACCAGCCGATGTGACCGGTGACGCCGAGGTCGCCGCCCCGGACGATGGTCTTCTTGTCCTCGACGTACAGCTTCTCCTGGTCGGGGTGGCCCCAGTCCTCCATGATCGCGTCGACGCGGCCCTGGCTCAGGGCGTCCCAGGCGGGGATCTCGTCGGTCTGGACAAGGTCGACGCGGTAGCCGAGTTCGTCCTCCAGGAGCTTCTGGGCGACGGCCACGTTGGCCTGCGCGCCAACCCAGGACTGTACGGAGAGCGTGACGGTCTTGATGCCCGCCGGGGCGGCGAAGGGTGAGGTCTGCTTCGTCATGTCCGCGGCGCCGCAGCCGGTGACGGCGAGCAGGGCGGCGGCCGATGACACGGCGGCGAGGACGCGGGTTCGGGTGCGGATCGGCGTACGAGCCATGTCAGCTCTCCTTCCGCGCGGTGCGCGTGGTGGGCTGGGTGACCCGGTCGAGCATCAGCCCCAGGCAGACGATGGCGGCGCCGGCCACGAGGCCGGTGGCCAGGTCGCCCTGGGCGAGGCCGAGCACGACGAGGTATCCGAGCGCGTCCGATCCGACGAGCGCGCCGATGATGACCACGGCGAGGACCAGGACGACGCCCTGGTTCACGGCGAGGAGCAACGCGGGACGGGCCAGGGGCAGTTGGACCTGGCGCAGTTGCTGGCCCCTGGTGGCGCCCAGTGAGCGGGCGCACTCCATGGCGGCCGGGTCGACGCCGCGCAGACCCTGGGTGGTGATGCGGATGACGGCCGGGAGCGCGTAGACGATCGCGGCTGCCGCGGCGGGGGCGCGGCCGACGCCGAAGAGGGCGACGACCGGGATGAGGTAGACGAACTGCGGCATGGTCTGGAAGACGTCCAGGACCGGGCGCAGCAGGCGTTCGAACCGTTCGCTGCGGGCGGCGCCGATGGCGATGCCGAAGCCGAGGACCAGGGTGACGGAGACGGCGGCGAGGACCTGGCTGAGAGTGTCCATCGAGGGCTCCCAGACACCGAGGACACCGATGGCCGCCATGGCGAGTACGGCGGTCAGCGCGGTGCGCCAGGTGCCGATGGTCCAGGCGAGTGCGGCGACGACGAGCAGCACGGACCACCAGGGCAGGCCCTGGAGTCCGCTGCGCAGCGGGTTGAGTATCCAGTTGGTGAAGTGGGCGGCCCAGTCGGCGGTGCCGCCGACGACGGGGATGCCGGTGTAGAGGTGGTCGACCATCCACTCCTTGGCGGTGTTGACCGGTCCTGCGATGGCGACGATCGCGCCCTCGGGCCAGATCCGGCCGCCCGTGAACCGTCCCACGACGGCGACGGCCGCCACGATCACGGCCGCGAGGCCCCAGCCGCGTGCGCCACGCAGCACGGCGGGGCCTGTCGGCTCCGCACCGATCCGGCGGCCTGCGGCCTCGGTCGTACGGTCCAGGACGACGGCGAGCAGGACGATCGGGATGCCCGCGGCGAGTGCGGCGCCGACATCGACGGAGGACAGCGCCTGGTAGACGCGGTCGCCGAGGCCGCCGGCACCGATCACGGAGGCGATGACGGCCATGGACAGGGCCATCATGATCGTCTGGTTGAGGCCGAGAAGCAGTTCCTTGCGGGCCAGCGGCAGCCTGGCCGTGAGCAGCCGCTGCCTGCCGGTCGCGCCGAGCGAGGTGACGGCCTCCATGACGCCCTGGTCGGCGCCGCGAAGCCCGAGTGCGGTGAGGCGTGCCATCGGCGGGGCCGCGTAGACGACGGTCGCGAGGACCGCGCCGGGGACACCGATGCCGAAGACCAGTGCGACGGGCAGCAGATAGGCGAAGGCGGGCAGCACCTGCATGGTGTCGAGTACGGGGCGCAGCGCACGGTACGTACGGTCCGAGAGCCCGGCCGCGAGGCCGAGAAGGACGCCCAGCACCACCGACGCGAGGACGGCGACGACCATCAGGGCGAGCGTCTGCATCGTCTGCACCCACATGCCCAGGAGTCCGCAGACGACGAAGGAGACGGCGGCGGTGAGGGCGAGCTTCAGGCCCGCCACCCGCCAGGCCACCACGGCGGCGACCGCGGTGACTCCGGCCCAGCCGAGGGCCAGCAGCACCAGGTAGACACCGCGCACCGACAGGACGACGGCGTTGCTGATGTGGCCGAAGAAGTAGAGGAACAGCGGGTGGCTGTCGCGGTTGGCGATGATCCAGTCGTTGACCTCGCCGAGCGGCGCCGTCAGATCGACGGTCAGGGCGCCGGGCCACGCGGCGCCGCCCCAGCGGGCCTGCACGACGGGTACGGCGACGGCGGCGATCAGTGCGAGGACCAGCAGCTTCGCGAGGGAGGGGCGGCGGAGCAGCGCCAGGAGCTGTCCGCGCCCCGGCGGTCCGGCGACGGCGGGTTCGGTCGCTTGGGCGGTGGCCATCACGCGGCCACCGCCCGGGAGTCGAAGGCCCCGGTGCCCGCGACGACTCCGAGCAGGCACTCGCGGTCGACGACACCCACGAGCCTGCCCTCGTCCATGACGCGGGCCGACGCGTCGCCGGAGCGGGCGACGGCTTCGATGGCTTCGGAGACGGTGGCGTCGGGGCGCAGCGCGGGACCTCGGTCGGCCTCGCCCGCGGCCGCGGGCCGCATGGCGGTGGAGACCGTCAGGACCTGTTCGCGCGCCACGTCGCGGACGAACTCGCGTACGTAGTCGTCGGCGGGCGAGCCCACGATCTCCTCGGGAGTGCCGAGCTGGACGATGCCGCCGTCGCGCATGAGCGCGATACGGGTGCCGAGGCGCAGCGCCTCGCTCAGGTCGTGGGTGATGAAGACCATGGTCCGGCCCTCCTCGCGGTGCAGGCGGACGACCTCGTCCTGCATCTCGCGGCGGATCAGCGGGTCGAGGGCGCTGAACGGTTCGTCGAAGAGCAGGACGGACGGGTCGACGGCGAGTGCGCGGGCCAGGCCGACGCGCTGCTGCTGGCCGCCGGAGAGCTGGGAGGGGCGGCGCTGCTCAAGACCGGCGAGGCCGACCTTCTCCACCAACTCGGCTGCCTTCAGACGCCGTTCGCTCTTGCTCAGGCCCTGGATCTCCAGGCCGTACGCGACGTTGTCGAGGACGGTGCGGTGGGGCAGCAGACCGAAGTGCTGGAAGACCATGGCCGCGCGGTGGCGGCGAAGCTCGCGCAGGCGCGTGCGGTCCATCGCGAGCACGTCCTCGCCGTCGATGGCCAGGGTGCCGCTGGTCGGCTCGATCAGCCGGGTCAGACAGCGTACGAGGGTGGACTTGCCGGAGCCGGACAGGCCCATGACGACGAAGACTTCGCCCTTGCGGACGTCGAAGGAGACGTCCCGTACGGCGGCGGTGCAGCCGGTGCGTTCCCGCATCTCGGCCGGAGGCAGATCCGCGTGCTCGCTGCCGGGAATGCGGTCGGCCTTGGGGCCGAAGACCTTCCAGAGATTCCTGACGGAGAAGACAGGGGTGTCGGTCGTGGTCATCGGACATCGCCTCCAGCGGTCGAACCGAGCAGTGTCGAACCAAGCAGCGTCGAACCAAGCAGTTCAGCGCATTTCTCGCCGACCATGAGGACGCCGATCATCGGGTTCACGGCGGGCATCGTCGGGAAGACGGAGGCGTCGGCGATCCGGATGGATTCGAGCCCCCTGATGCGCAGTTGGGGATCGACCACAGCCGCGGTGTCGTCGGCAGCGCCCATCCGGCAGGTGCCCGCCGGGTGGTAGACCGTGTGCGCGACCTTGCGGGCGTACTCGCTGATGTCCTCGTCGGAGGTGACATCGGGTCCTGGACACACCTCGCGCTTGAGCCAGTGCGCCAGAGGTTCGGTCTTCGCTATCTCGCGGGCGAGCTTGATTCCGTCGACCAGCGTGCGGCCGTCGTGGTCGTCCTCGTCGGTGAAGTAGCGGAAGTCCAGGGCGGGTTTGACCTCGGGGTCGGCGCTCGTGAGGTAGAGGCGGCCCCGGCTGCGCGGCTTGGGGATGTTGGGGGTCATCGACACACCGTGCTCGGGGCGCTCGTAGCCGAGGCGCTCCGGGTTGTCGGTGAACGGGATCTGGTAGAAGTGGAACATCAGGTCGGGGCCCCGGGATTCGGGGTCGCGCCGCACGAAGAGGCCCGCGTCGGAGTCCATCGCGGAGTTCTCCGGGATGGGTCCGTCGGTCTCCCAGACGATGACCGACTCGGGGTGGTCGAGCAGATTCTCGCCGACACCCGGCAGGTCGTGGACGACCGGGATGCCGAGCGCCTCCAGGTCCTTCCTCGGTCCGATTCCGGAGTGCATCAGCAGCCGGGGGGTGTCCACCGCGCCCGCGCAGACGATCACTTCGCGGGTGGCGCGCAGCAGCAGCTCCTCACCCTCCTCCGTGCGGACGTGCACGCCGGTGGCGCGGTTGCCATCGAACTCCAGCCGGTGGGCCCAGGTCTCCAGCAGGATCGTGAGGTTGGGGCGGTCACCGGCCTCGATGTGCGGGTGGAGGTAGGCGACGGAGGCGGAGGAGCGCTTGTTGTTCTCCGGGTGGTAGGCGAGGTCGAAGAAGCCGACGCCTTCGTGGAAGGGCTTCTTGTTGAAGCCCTCGACGCGCGGGACGCCCGCCGCGGCCTGCGCCGCGTCGACGAAGTCGCGGGCGATGGCGTTCCTGTCCTTCTCGTCGACGGGGACGATGTGGTTGCGCAGCCTGGCGAAGTACGGGTCCATGGCCGCCGCGTCCCAGCCATCGGCGCCCGCCTCGGCCCATTCGTCCCAGTCGCCGGGCAGCGGCTTGAAGCTGATCAGGGTGTTGTGCGAGGAGCAGCCGCCGAGCACCCGGGCGCGGCTGTGCCGGATGTGGGAGTTGCCGCGCGGCTGTTCGGTGGTGGGGTAGTCGTAGTCCAGGTCACCGCCGAGCAGCCCGAGCCAGCGGCGCAGGGTGAGTACGTCGTCGCGGTCGATGTCGGTGGGGCCACCCTCGATCACGGTGACGGTGACGTCGGGGTTCTCGGTGAGCCGTGAGGCGATGACCGAGCCGGCCGTGCCGCCTCCGACGATCACGTAGTCGACGGGTTCGGGCCGGGCTGTGCGGGGGGTGGGGTGCAACGGGTCACTGCTCCTTCTGCAAGGTGCTTACGTTTATGACGTGCTGCGAACAGGCGATGGAGCTGGGGTCAGCCGGCGAACCAGCGCTGGGGGCGCGGGTTGAGGTTCTGGTAGATGTGCTTGGACTCGCGGTACTCGGCCAGTCCGGTGGGGCCGAGCTCACGGCCCGTACCGGACTTGCCGAATCCGCCCCACTCGGCCTGCGGAAGGTACGGGTGGTAGTCGTTGATCCAGACGGTGCCGTGCCGCAGCCGCCCCGCGACCCGGCGGGCGCGGCCCGCGTCGGTGGTCCAGACGGCGCCCGCGAGGCCGTAGTCCGTGTCGTTGGCCAGGGTGATGGCCTCTTCCTCGGTGCGGAAGGTCTCGACGGTGAGGATCGGTCCGAAGGTCTCCTCGCGGACCACCTTCATCTCGCGGTGGCAGCTGTCCAGGACCGTAGGCCGGTAGAAGTAACCGCCCGCGGGCCGCACCGGGGAGGGTTCGGGGCGTGCGCCGCCGGAGCGGACGACCGCGCCCTCTTCCCGCGCGGAGGCGACGTACGCCTCGACCTTGGCGAGTTGCTGCGCGGAGACGAGCGGTCCGCACTCGACGCCGTCCGCGGTTCCCCTGCCGAGCCTGATGGCGTCGGCGCGGCGGGCGAGTTCGGTGACGAAGCGCTCGCGGACCGATTCCTCGATGATGAGCCGGGCCCCGGCGGAGCAGACCTGCCCGCTGTGGAAGAACGCGGCGTTCAGCGCCTGGTCGACGGCGGTGTCGAAGTCCGCATCGGTGGCGCAGGCGTCGGCGAAGACGACGTTGGGATTCTTGCCGCCGAGCTCCAGCGCGACCTTCTTGACGGTGGGGGCGGCGGCCTGCGCCACCTTCGTACCGCTGGCGAGCCCGCCGGTGAAGGAGACGAGGTCGACGTCCGGGTGTTCGGAGAGGCGCGCGCCGACCGGGTCGCCCGCGCCGGTGACGAGGTTGGCCGCACCGTCCGGCAGTCCCGCCTCGGACAGCAGCCGGATCAGGTGGACGGTGGACAGCGGCGTGACCTCGCTGGGCTTCAGGACGAAGGTGTTGCCCGCGGCGAGCGCGGGGGCGATCTTCCAGCTGGCCTGGAGGAGCGGGTAGTTCCAGGGTGCGATCAGGGCGCAGACGCCCACCGGCTCGTGCACGACGATGCTGTGTACGTCGGGGTCACCGGCGTCGACGACCCGGCCGCCGCTCTCGTTCATCACGAGGTCGGCGAAGTAGCGGAAGGCGTTGGTCACGTCGTCGACGTCGACGCGTCCCTCTTCGAGCGTCTTGCCGGTGTCGCGGCTCTCGACGAGGGCGATCTCCTCGCGGTCGCGCTGGAGGAGGTCCGCGACACGGCGCAGGAGCCCGGCGCGCTCTGCGACCGGCCGGTGGGGCCAGGGGCCGTCGTCGAAGGCGCGGCGCGCGGCGGCGATCGCCAGGTCGGTGTCCTCGGTGCCGCCTTCGGCGACGAGGGCGAGGACGGTGGCGTCGGCGGGGTCGATGATCTCGCGTGTCGCGCCTGATGCGGCGGCCTGCCAGATGCCGTCGATATGAATCGTGTCGAGCGCCGCCATGTCCTGATCTGCCTTCCGTACCCGAAATGCTCCCCGCCGGATCGGCCGGGAGCGTGCGCGGGCGGACCGTGGTCCGGTCGCACCAGCGGCCTGGACCCCTCCCCGGTCGGGCGGAATGTATGCCAGGAACTTCACGCTGAGTGATGCGGCTCACTCTGAGCAGCCGCACGGACCCTGGAAACAGGGCGGCCCGCCGGTGGTCCCTGATGCGGGACCGCCCGGCGGGCCGTCGACGTGGTGTGAGCGGGCGAGTGCGCTCGGTACGGGTTCCGGTCCTGCCTCAGACGGCGACGGTGACCGTCCCGGTGCCCTCCCCCGTAACCCCGGAGCCCTCGACGCTCACGTGGTACGCCCGGCCCGTCCCCTCCGCCGTCACCCGCACAGTGCCCCCGTCCCGTACGACACGGAACACTGCGGCCGGAACACCCGAGAGGTCCGGTACGGAAACGGTCCGCTCGGCGGCCGGGGCGTCCCCGAACACCCGCAGGGTGAGCCCGTCCAGCCAGTCCCCGTCGGGCCGCTGGTCGTCCGCACCCCAGGGCAGTACGGCGCCGGGTCTGACGAGCAGCGGCAGGCTGTCGAAGCCGTGCGTCTCCCGGTGCCAGGCCGGGCCGGTGAGCCGCTCGCCGGTCAGCAGTGAGGTCCAGGTGCCTTCGGGTACGTAGAACTCGACCTCGCCGTCGGCGGCGAAGACCGGGGCTACGAGCAGATCGGGGCCGAGCATGTACTGGCGGTCCAGCGTGCGCGTGGCCGGGTCCTCGGGGAACTCCATCAGCATGGGCCGCATCACCGGGACGCCCGTGCGGTGCGCCTCGGCGGCCACCCCGTACAGATAGGGCATCAGCCGGTGCTTGAGGAGGGTGAACTGCCGTGCCACATCGACCGCTTCCGCGCCGAAGGCCCACGGCACCCGGTAGGACACGTTGCCGTGCAGCCGGCTGTGCGAGGACAACAGCCCGAAGGCGAGCCACCTCTTGAAGACCTCCGGGTCGGGCGTGCCCTCGAAGCCGCCGATGTCGTGGCTCCAGAAGCCGAAGCCGGACAGGCTCAGCGACAGACCCCCGCGCAGTGACTCGGCCATCGCGGTGAACGAGGCGAAGCAGTCGCCGCCCCAGTGCACCGGGTACTGCTGGCCGCCCGCCGTCGCGGAGCGGGCGAAGAGCACCGCCTCGCCGTGGCCGCGCTCCTTCTCCAGGAGTTCGAAGACGGTGCGGTTGTAGATCTGCGCGTAGTAGTTGTGCATCCGCTCCGGGTCCGAGCCGTCGTGCCAGACGACGTCCGTGGGGACGCGCTCGCCGAAGTCCGTCTTGAAGCAGTCGACGCCCTGGTCGAGGAGGACCCGCAGTTTGCTGTTGTACCAATCGCGCGCCGCCGGGTTGGTGAAGTCGACCAGTGCCATGCCGGGCTGCCACAGGTCCCACTGCCAGACGTCCCCGTTCGGCCTGCGCACCAGATAGCCGTGCTCCGCGCCCTCAGCGAACAGGGCGGACTTCTGCGCGATGTACGGGTTGATCCACATGCTGATCCGCAGTCCACGCTCCTTGAGCCGGGCCAGCATGCCTTCCGGGTCGGGGAAGACCTCCGGGTCCCAGAGGAAGTCCGACCACTGGTACTCGCGCATCCAGAAGCAGTCGAAGTGGAAGACGGTGAGGGGGATGTCGCGCTCGGCCATCCCGTCCACGAAGGACGTGACGGTCTCCTCGTCGTACGAGGTGCAGAACGAGGTGGTCAGCCAGAGGCCGAAGGACCAGGCGGGCGGCAGCGCGGGCCGGCCCGTCAGCGCGGTGTAGCGGGACAGCACCTCCTTCGGCGTCGGTCCGGCTACGACGAAGAACTCCAGTGACTGGTCCTCGACGCTGAACTGCACCTGCCCGACCGACTCGGAGCCGAGCTCGAAGGAGACCTTGCCCGGGTGGTTGACGAAGACGCCGTAGCCGCGCGAGGAGAGGTAGAACGGGATGTTCTTGTACGCCAGTTCACTGCTCGTACCGCCGTCGGCCTGCCAGATGTCGACGCTCTGACCGTTCTTGACGTACGGCGTGAAGCGTTCGCCGAGGCCGTAGACGTTCTCGCCCACCCCCAGGCTGAGTTGGGCGACCATGTGGTGCGCGCCGTCGGGTGTGGTGGCGAAGGCGGTCCCCTTGGCGTCGACGCCGGTGAGGCGTCGCCCCTGGTCGTCGAGGAAGGTCATGCCCCACGGGCCCTCGCCGTCCATGCGCAGGGTCAGCGGACCGCTGGTGAGTTCGGTGACCGGGCCGTCGCGGCGCACGCGGGCGGTGAACGCGGGGTCGTTGCCGGGCAGCAGCTCGAAGTCCGGTCCGCGCCCGGCCTTTCCGGCGTGATGGGTGGCGCGTACGCCGATGATCCCCTCGGCCGGGGAGAAGCATTCGACGGTGATCAGCGGGGTGTTGAGCGTGTCGCCGCGCTCGGCGACGTGCTTGACCGCCGCGTAGGCGGTGAACCGGTCGTCCTCCGCGCGCAGATCACGGATCTCGGTCGCGTAGCAGGC
Source organism: Streptomyces sp. NPDC055749 (assembly GCF_053617235.1). Classification (NCBI taxonomy): domain Bacteria; kingdom Bacillati; phylum Actinomycetota; class Actinomycetes; order Kitasatosporales; family Streptomycetaceae; genus Streptomyces; species Streptomyces sp. NPDC055749. The sequence continues at coordinate 44,620 of NZ_JBSHFH010000010.1, forward strand.
GCGGACGCCCTCCCGCATGAGCCAGAAGCCGTCGGTGAACTTCATGAGGACTCCTTGCCGGAGATGGAGGCGGAGACGGAGACGAAGGCGAGGTGGGCGAGTCGTACGCCACCGTGCAATGTCACATGTACGTCCTGGACACCACCGGCGACGATCGGGACCTCGTGCGTGCGGTAGTCGTACGTTCCGCCGGTGGCCGCAACAGCGATGCTCACCGGTCCCGCGCCCGTATCGATCACCACCTCGCCCTCCCCCGCCGCCGTCACCGCGACGCCGCGCACTCCGTCCCCGAAGTCGCACCGCCTGAAGAGGAGTTGCCCGTCACCGCCCGCGAGTGGAGCGACCGCGTCGCCGTCCGTTCTCGTACGGTCGACGATCTCCGTCGCACGCTGCTCGTCGTAGTCCGCCGCTTCGAGACCGCACCGCACCACGGGCCGCGGACCGGACGCCTCGCCTTCGATGACGACCGTGGCCATGCACCGGATGTCGGCGCTGGAGGCTCCGGCCAGGAATTCGTACATCCCCGGCTCGACGGTCCAGCGGCCGTGCGCCACGTCCCAGTGGCCGAGATCGTCGACCGGCACGAGGAACTCGACGCGCTCCGCAGCGCCGGGTGCGAGGCGCGGGCGGCGGTGACCGATCAGCTTGCGCAGCGGCAGGCCGGCTCCCCGCTCCGTGCCCCGTACGTAGAGCTGGGCGACTTCGTCCGAGGCGACCGCGGAGGTGTTGGTGACGGTCAGCGACACCCGCAGGCGGTCGTCCTCACGGGCTGCCGTCAGTCCGGAGTACGCGAAATCGGCGTACCCGAGTCCGTGTCCGAACGGGTAGAGCGGGGTCCCCTCGAAGTAGAGGTAGGTCTGCCGGGAGCCGATGATGTCGTAGTCCAGCAGGTCCGGCAGGTCGCCGTCGGAGGCGTACCAGGTCTGCGGGAGCCGGCCGGCCGGGGACACGTCACCCGCGAGGACACGGGCGAGCGCGGTGCCCGCGGCCTGACCGCCGTGCGCCGTCCACAGCAGCGCGGGCAGGGTGGCCGCCGCCTCCGTGACCGCGTACGGATAGGCGGAGGTCAGGACGAGGACCGTGCGGGGGTTGGCGGTGTGCGCGGCGCGCCACAGCCGTTCCTGCTGGGGCGGCAGGCCAAGCGTCGTACGGTCCTCGGTCTCGCGGCCGTTGATGTGCGGGTCGTTCCCGGCCACGACGACGACGGTGTCGGCGGCTGCGGCGGCCCGCGCCACGGCGTCCTCGCCGCGCTCGACCACCTCGACCCCGAAGACCGAGGCGCGGGCGGCCGAAACTTTCTCGCCGGAGTCGGCAACCTTTACCCCGTCGGTGGCGACTGTCACGTACCCACCTGTCCCGATGTGCAGAAGGCGGTGCCCGCCGTCGTGCCCCTCAGCTCCCGCCACTCCCTCCACCGCTTCCAGACGGAACGTCTCCTGGACGACCCAGCCTCCCGGTTCGTCGGCGGACGCCCGTATGTACCCGTCGTCCGCGACCGACAGATAGCGGCCTTCGGCGGTACGGAGCGTGAGGACACCGCCGCCCCAGTCGACGAGCGCGAGTTCGGTGGCCTGCTCGCCGCAGGTGAGCGGCGGCAGGTCGGTGCGTCCGGCGAGGAGCGCCGGGTCGAGAGCGCCTTCGGCGCCGCGCGCCGGGCCGGTGGCCTCGCCCGAACCGGCGCTCTCCTCCGCGCCCGGGACCTGGAGCCAGCCGTCCGCGCACTTCAGCCGCACCCGGTCCGCGCCTTCGGCAAACGTGACGTTTTCCGCCCCGTACCGCTCCCGCAGTCCGTCGAGCGGGGTCGAGCGGTGCAGGAGCGTGCCGCTGTACCAGTCGAGCTTGCAGGCGTCCCCGAGCAGTCCGACGACGGCCACGGTCCGGCCCGCCTGCGGGGCGAGTGGCAGCAGCCCGTCGTTCTTCAGCAGCACCACGGCCTGTTCCGCGGCCTCCTGGGCGAGGGCCCGGTGCCCGGCCGTGTCGAAGTCGGCGGCCCCCGCGTACGGGTCGAGGTCCGGGTCGAATTCGCCGAGCGAGAAGCGCAGGGCGAGCAGTCTGCGTACCGCCGTGTCGATGTCGCTCTCGTCGATCAGTCCCTTGTCGAGCGCGTCACGGATGCGCCCGGTCATCACCGCGGAGTCCTGGCCGTGGTCGGTGAAGCTGTCCACTCCGGCCTTCAGAGCCGCGGCGGTCGCTTCCTCGTGGGTGTCGAAGTAGTGCTCGGAGTCGACGAGGTTGGAGGGCGCACCGGCGTCCGAGCAGACGACGAGGGGCTGCTCGGTCCAGCGGCGCAGCTGCTGGGCGAGGAGCGGCGAGACGTGGTTGGGGCGGCCGTTGACCAGGTTGTACGCCGGCATGACACCGGCGACCGCGCCGGCCCGTACGGCGTCGCGGAAGGCCCGCAGGTCGTACTCGTGCAGCACACGCGGGCGGACCGACGAGGAGGCGGTGTCGCGGCCGGTCTCGTTGTTGTGCGCGAGCCAGTGCTTGAGGACCGGGGCCGTACGCCAGTAGCGGGGATGGTCGCCGCGCAGCCCCCGGGTGTACGCGACGGCGATGGCGGAGGTGAGCGCCGGGTCCTCGGCGTACCCCTCTTCGCCGCGGCCCCACAGCGGATGGCGCAGCAGGTTCACTGTCGGGGCCCAGACGTTGAGTCCGACCCGGTCGTCCTCGGCGCGCTTCGCGCGGACCTCGTCGCCGACGGCCTCGCCGATCCGGCGCACCAGTTCGTCGTTCCAGGTCGCGCCGAGACCGACGGCCTGCGGGAAGACGGTCGCGGGGCCCATCCAGGCGACTCCGTGGAGTGCTTCCTGTCCGGTCCGGAACGCCCCGAGTCCCAGCCGCTCCACCGGGGGCGCGAACTGGTGGAGCATCGCGATCCGTTCGTCGAGCGTGAGCCGCCCGAGCAGATCGTCGGTGCGCCGGGCGAAGGGCAGCTGCGGGTCGCGGAAGGGCAGCGAATGGTCCGTCACGTGCGGGTCCCCTAGGAGAGGTGGGAGGTCTGAGCGCTCCGTCGAGGCGCTAGGGCCTCTCGTTCGGACTGGAAGATCTTTCGAAGCGCTTCGATGCTCCGTGCCGAACCCCGCAGGTGTCAAGGGTGCGGCACACCTCAGCCGAGCCCTGACGCCCAATCAAGGGCCGTATAGCGCCCACGGCTCCATGGAAACAGTACGGAAACAGCTCCGAGGAATCCGGGATCGGACTCTTGTGCGGCCGGATGGCTTCACTTAACCTCGCTGCAACATCGAAGCGCTTCGACAGCACTTCGAACCTTGTGAATCAGGCCGGTCCCGCCGGTTCAGTCAGTAACGCCCCACCTCAGACACAGGAGCCGACCGGCGGTCGTCCGCCGTGTGTCCTGGTGCGCCTCGAAGGGTTGACGCAATGACGCCGAATTCCTCCTCTTCCCCGAGCCGGAGAAGCTTCCTCGCCTCCACCGCGGTCGTCGTGGCCGCGGTCGGCGGCGGGATGCCGCTGCTCGCCGCCTGCGGCGGTTCGGGCAACGCGAAGAACGAGGGCACCACGACCGGCAAGAAGCTCAAGGGCCTGCTGCCGGCGTATGTCCCCTCCGAGGCGGTCACCCCCGACATCGCCGCCAAGAACGGCTCCGCGATCGGCTTCACCACCGCCAAGCCCGCCGACCAGCTGGTCGTGTCGGTACCGAAGAAGCTCGGTAAGGGCGGCGAGGTAAGCATCATGGCCCCGCTGTGGGGCACCTCGCCCGGCACCGGCAACGCGTACTGGACCGCGATGGACGAAGCCTCCGGCGTCAAGGTCACGTGGCAGAACCAGGACGGCAACGTCTACGGCCAGAAGCTGGGCGCCGTCCTCGCCTCCAGCAATGTCCCCGACGCGGTCGTCGTGCCCGGCTGGGAGCTGAACGGCAAGATACCGAGCGCGATCGCCAACAAGTTCGCCGACCTCGGCCCCTATCTGGCGGGCGACAAGGTGAAGGCGTACCCGAACCTCGCCGCCATACCGACCGGCGCCTGGCAGCGGGCGGTCTTCGGCGGCAAGCTGCGCGGACTGCCCTTCCCGGCCGAGTCCACGCCGAACATCGCGCCGTTCTACTCGCCCGGCTTCTTCGAGGAGAAGGGGTACGAAGTCCCCACCACCACCCAGGAGTTCTACGACCTCTGCAAGGAGATGAACGCCCCGAAGAGCAAGGTGTGGGCCTGCGGCGACATGACCTGGTCGGCGTACGCCTTCTTCGGGGTGCTGCCCGAGAAGCCGTACTACTGGAAGCTCGTGGACGGCAAGCTGGTCAACCGGTACGAGACCGACGAGTTCCTGGAAGCGCTGGAGTGGTCGCGCTCGCTGTACTCCGCCGGCTTCGTCCACCCCGACGTGAAGGCCGAACGCGGCGACCAGAAGAACCTGTTCTCCTCGGGCAATCTCAGGATGTACAACGCCGACATCTCCGACTGGTACGGCGCGACGGCCGTGCAGCGGCTGGCCGACCCGAAGTTCTCCATGGCGGCGATGGACATCTTCGCCCACGACGGCGGCAAGCCCACGCTGTACGCGGGGCCGCCCTCCAACATCTGGTGCTTCATCAGCGAGAAGGCCGACAAGAGGAGGATCGAGGACATCCTCGCGCTCGCCAACTTCACCGCTGCCCCGTACGGCTCCAAGGAGCAGCGCCTGAAGGCGTACGGCGTCGAGGGCGTGCACCACACCGTCAAGGACGGTGTGATCGCCAAGACCGAGGACGGGAACAACCAGGTCTTCGCGACGTACGAGTACATCGCGAGCTCCGCCCCCTTCCGCGCCTACCCCGACCACCCGGACGTCGCCAAGGGCATGGTCGAGTGGCAGCAGCGCCAGGGCGCGCACACGCAGAAGCCGCTCTTCCACGGCATGCAGGTCCAGGAGCCGGCCCGGTTCGCGGAGCTGAACTCCCAGTTCGAGGACCTGGAGAAGGACATCGTCCGCGGGCGCAAGAAGGTCGGCGACATGCAGCGGAACGTCTCCGACTGGCGCTCGCGCGGCGGCGACAAGCTCCGCGACTGGTACAAGAAGCTGCTCGACGAGACCGGCGACTCGGCTTCCTGACATGGTCGACACCGAACCCCGTACCAAGGCCGAGGCCCGCCGCCCGGCCGTGAGGGAACAGCGCGTCAAGGCGGTCGAGATCACGGGTGGGATCACGCTGCGACACCGGCTGCGGCGTGATCGCACGCTGATCCTGATGACGCTCCCGGCGATCCTCCTCCTGGTCGTCTTCGCGTACATCCCGCTCGCCGGGAACGTCGTCGCGTTCCAGGAGTACGACCCGTACATCGCCGACAACGCCTTCCAGGCGATCCTCCAGAGCCCCTGGGTCGGCCTCGAACAGTTCCAGCAGATGGTGAACGACCGGCTGTTCTGGGCGGCGCTGCGCAACACGCTCGCGATCTTCCTGATTCAGCTGACCCTGTTCTTCCCCGTCCCGGTCCTCCTCGCCCTGTTCATCAACAGCTTCGTCCGGCCGCGCGTGCGCGCGGTCGCGCAGGCGATCCTCTACCTTCCGCACTTCTTCTCCTGGGTGCTCGTCGTCACCGTCTTCCAGCAGATGTTCGGCGGCGCGGGCCTCATCTCGCAGACCCTGCGGGACCACGGCCACAACGGCATCGATCTGATGACCGACCCGGGGCTGTTCAAGTTCCTGATCACCTTCGAGATGATCTGGAAGGACGCCGGCTGGGGCGTCATCGTCTTCCTCGCGGCGCTCGCCTCCGTAAGCCCCGACCTGTACGAGGCGTCCGCGATGGACGGCGCGAACCGGTGGCGCCGCATGTGGCACATCACATTGCCCGCTCTACGCCCGGTCGTGGCGCTGCTGCTCGTGCTCCAGGTCGGCAACGCGCTGACCGTCGGCTTCGAGCAGATCCTGCTGCAACGGACGGCGGTGGGCCCCGGTGCCTCGGAGGTTCTGGACACCTACGTCTGGAACGTCGGCATCACCAACGGCGGCTTCAGTTACGCGGCGGCCGTCGGCATCGTCAAGGGAATCTTCGGCCTGCTGCTCGTGCTCGGGGCCAACAAGGTCGCCCATCTCATGGGCGAGCAGGGGGTGTACAAGAAGTGAGCCTGCTCGCAGGAAAGCTGAACGGACGGCAGCAGGGCCCTCTGGTACGGGGCAGGCTGCGGCCGGTCTGGGAGGAGGAGCCGACGAGGTCCGGACTCGCCACCAAGGGCGTCGTCCTCGTGGGCGTCTGCCTCGCGGTGCTCTTCCCGCTCTGGGTGGTGATCATCACGAGCCTGTCCTCGGTGCGGACCATCACCGAGACCGGCGGACTCGTCGTGATCCCCCGGGGCATCACCTTCGTCGCCTACCAGGAACTCCTCGGCGGCGGCCAGGTGACCAGGGCCACCGTCGTCAGCCTCTGTGTGACGGTGGTCGGCACGCTGTTCAGCATGACCGTGTCGGTCATGTGCGCGTACGGGCTCTCCCGCACCGGATCGGTCCTCCACCGGCCGTTCCTGGTGATCCTGCTCGCCACGATGTTCTTCGGCGCCGGACTCATCCCCACCTACCTGGTGGTGCAGGGCCTCGGCCTCACCGACTCCTATCTGTCGCTGATCCTCCCGAGCGCCCTGAACGTCTTCAACATCCTGGTCCTGCGCGCCTTCTTCATGAGCACCGCGCAGGAACTCATCGAGAGCGCCCGGATCGACGGGGCCGGCGACTTCCGCATCCTGTGGCAGATCGTCATGCCGCTCTCCCGGGCCGTCATCGCGGTGATCACGCTCTTCTACGCGGTCGGCTACTGGAGCGCCTGGTTCAACGCCTCGATCTACATCAGCGACCCGGACATGCTCCCGTTGCAGAACATCATGAACCAGCTGGTCCTCAAGCAGGAGCGGCCCGTCGGCCTCGCCCAGGCCATCAACACCGGGGGCCTGTCCCCGCTCGCCATCCAGATGGCCGTAATGGTGCTGGCCCTGCTGCCCGTCGCCGTCCTCTCGCCCTTCGTCCAGAAGCACTTCAAGAAGGGCATGCTCACCGGCGCGATCAAGGGCTGAGCCCCGGCGCCGCGCCCCGCACCGTACGACCCCACCACTCCCCCACCGGAAGGTGTTCGTCATGCGCGCTTCGTCCGTCCCCATGCCCCGCCGTCGCACCGTGCTCGCCGGAGCGGCCGTCGCGGCGGCGGCCTCCGCCCTGCCCGCCGCCGCCCCCGCGGTCGCCGCGCCCCGCCGCCGGAGGGAAACCGCCCAGGCGTACCGCTGGCGCACCGCGGCGATCGGCGGCACCGGATTCGTGACGGGCGTGCTCTTCCACCCGGCCGTGGCGGGCCTGGCCTATGCCCGTACCGACATCGGCGGCGCCTACCGCTGGGACGCGGCGCAGGCCCGCTGGACCGCGCTCACCGATCATCTCGGTTGGGACGACTGGAATCTGCTGGGCGTCGAGGCACTGGCCGTCGACCCGGCCTTCCCCGACCGGCTGTACCTCGCACTCGGTACCTACGCCCAGTCGTGGGCGGGTCCCGGCGCGGTGCTGAGATCGAACGACCGGGGCGCGACCTGGGCCCGCACGGACCTGACCGTGCGGCTCGGGGCGAACGAGGACGGCCGGGGTGCGGGCGAGCGGCTGCTCGTCGACCCGCGCGACAGCGAGACGCTCTGGCTCGGCACCCGCCACGACGGCCTGCTGCGCTCGACCGACCGCGGTGCCACCTGGGCCCCCGCCGCCTTCCCCGCCACCCCGTCGGCGAGCGGCCAGGGCGTCACGCTGCTCGTGGCCGCGGGCCGGACGGTGTACGCGGGCTGGGGCGACGGCGGCACCGCGCTCTACCGCACGGACGGCTCGGGCGGCTGGCAGGCGGTGCCGGGGCAGCCGTCCGCCGGTGCGGCGGCGACGAAGGTACCGATCCGTGCCGCGTACGACGCGGGCACCCAGGCGCTGTACGTGACCTACGCGGACGGCCCAGGACCCAACAACCAGTCCAACGGCTCCGTCCACCGCCTCGACACGGTGACGGGCGCCTGGACCGACGTCTCTCCCGTCGCGCCGAGCGGCGGCGACGCCTTCGGCTACGGCGGTGTCGCCGTCGACGCGCTCCGCCCGGGGACGGTCGTCGTGTCGACCAACAACCGCTGGGGGGCCGTCGACACCCTCTTCCGATCCACGGACGGCGGCGCAAACTGGACCTCCCTGAAGGACTCCGCGGTCCTCGACGTGTCCGAGACCCCGTATCTGCGCTGGGGCGGGAGCGAGGCGAAGTTCGGCTGGTGGATCCAGGCCCTCGCCGTCGACCCCTTCGACTCGCGGCGCATCGTGTACGGCACGGGCGCCACGATCTTCGGGACGCGCGACCTGGTGCACTGGGCGCCGGAGATCCGGGGCCTGGAGGAGTCGGCCGTACGGCAGCTGATCGCGCCGCCTTCGGGCGGGGCCCAACTCCTCAGCGGGCTGGGGGACATCGGCGTGATGTACCACGAGTCGCTGACCTCGTCCCCATCACGCGGCATGGCGTCGAATCCGGTCTCCGGCTCGGCCACCGGGCTGGCGCTGGCCACGCTCAAGCCCTCCTACGTCGTACGGGCCGGCTGGCCATCGGGCGGGGCCGCCGGAGCGTACTCGAACGACGGCGGCGCGAGCTGGCAGCCGTTCGCCTCCCAGCCGTCCCTGGCCGCTTCGGCTCCCGGCCCGATCGCCGTGAGCGCGGACGGCGCGACGCTCCTCTGGTCGTTCATCCACTGGGACGGCACGAAGTACCCCGCCCACCGCTCGACGGACGGCGGCGCCACCTGGGCCGAGGTCCCCACCTTCCCGAAGGGCGGCACACCGGTCGCCGACCCGCTCGACGCCAAGCGCTTCTATGTGTACGACACCGACACGGGTGCGGTGTTCGCGTCGAACGACGCGGGCGCAACCTTCACCCGGGGTGCCTCGCAACTGCCTTCCGGTGACGTGCAGTTCCGTATCGCGGCAGCTCCCGGCCGCAGCGGCGACCTGTGGCTCTCGGCGAAGGACAACGGGCTGTTCCGCTCGACGGACGGCGGTCTCGCTTTCACCGCGGTGGTGGGCTGCCATGCCTCGCACGCCCTCGGCTTCGGCAAGGCGGCGCCTTCGACGGGCCGGCGGGTCAGGGCCACCTACCCGGCGATCTACCAGACCGGCAGGGTCTCCGCGGCGTACGACGGTGTCGCGGTACTGCGCTCCGACGACGCCGGGGCGACCTGGGTCCGGATCAACGACCAGGCGCACCAGTGGGGGTGGACCGGCGAGGTCATCACCGGCGACCCCCGCGTGTACGGCCGGGTCTACCTCGGCACCAACGGCCGCGGTATCCAGTACGCGGACCCCGAGTGAGAAACGAGACGTCCATGCCGTCCCTGCGCGACGCCGCCCGCGGCCGCATCCTCTTCGGTGGCGACTACAACCCCGAGCAGTGGCCCGAGAAGGTGTGGACCGAGGACGCCCGGCTGATGCGGGAGGCGGGCGTCAACTCCGTCACCCTCGGCGTGTTCTCCTGGGCGAAGATCGAACCACGCCCGGGAGCACGGGAGTTCGGCTGGCTCGACCGGCTGATGGACCTGATGCACGCGCACGGCATCGGAGTCGTCCTCGCCACACCGACCTCGTCGCCACCGCCCTGGATGGGCGCGCTGCACCCGGAGACGCTGCCGCGCTCCGAGGACGGTTCGGTGGTCTGGTACGGGTCCCGGCAGCACTTCTGTGCCAGTTCGCCCCTCTACCGGCGCTACGCCGCCGCGCTCACCGAGGACCTGGCGGCGCGGTACGCGGACCACCCGGCGCTCACCGTGTGGCACATCAACAACGAGTACTGCACGCACTGCTGGTGCGATGCCACCGCCGAGCACTTCCGGCGCTGGCTGACCAACCGCTACACCACACTGCCGGCACTCAACGAGGCATGGGGCACTTCCTTCTGGAGTCAGGGATACGACTCCTGGACGGAGATCCTGCCGCCCCGCAAGGCGCAGTACCTGCACAACCCGGCGCAGCTGCTGGACTTCAAACGGTTCACGTCCGACGCACTGATGGAGTGCTATCTCGCCGAGCGCGACATCGTCGCCCGGCACAGCCCGCACATCCCGGTGACCACCAACTTCATGCCGCTGTGGTCGGGTCAGGACGCATGGGCGTGGGCGGCCGAGGAGGACATCGTCTCGGTCGACATCTATCCGGATCCGCGGGACCCGCAGGGCGGCCAGTACAACGCGATGCTCGCCGATATGACGCGCTCGCAGGCCGGCGGCCCGTGGATGGTGATGGAGCAGGCCGCGGGCCCGGTCAACTGGCGTGGGGTCAACCACCCCAAACCGGCGGGGCTCAACCGGCTCTGGTCGATGCAGTCCGTGGCCCGTGGCGCCGACGCAATCTGCTATTTCCAGTGGCGGCAGTCCCGGCAGGGTGCGGAGAAGTTCCACTCGGGCATGCTCGGCCACGCGGGCGAACAGGGCCGCACCTTCGGTGAGATCAAGCAGATCGGAGCGGAGCTCGAACTCATCGGCCCGGAGGTCAGCGGCACGGCCGTGACCTCCGACGTGGCGATCCTGCACGACTGGGACGCGTGGTGGGCGGGCGCGCAGGAGGGCCGTCCGTCCTCTCTGCTCTCGTACACGGAGGTCGCGCAGTCCTGGCACCGCGGTCTGTGGGAAGGCGGTTACGCGACCGAATTCGCCCGCCCGAACGCCGACTTGAGCGCGTACCGGATGGTCGCCGTACCCCACCTCTACCTCCTCACGGACGCGGCGATCGACAACCTGGTCACGTACGTCCGAGGCGGCGGCACACTGGTCTGCGGGTTCTTCACCGGCATCGCCGACGAGGACGACCGGATCAGGCCGGGCGGCATGGACGCACGGCTGCGCGAGCTGTTCGGCATCCGTACGGTGCACGAGTGGTGGCCGCTCGACGCCGACGCGGTGGTGGAGTGCGAGGGCTTCGACGGCGGGCGGTGGTCAGAGGAGCTGGAGCCTGACGGCAGCGCGGAGACGGTCGCCGCCTACCGCGGCGGCGAGCTCGACGGACTGCCCGCGGTGCTGCGGAAGGGCTCCGCCTGGTACGTGTCGACGCTGCCGGCCCCGGAAGCCCTGCGCGCGCTGCTGGGCCGAGCGGCCGGGGATGCGGGCGCCCGCCCCGTGCTGGCGGACCTGCCCGCCGGGGTGGAGGCGGTGCGCCGGGGTGACGTGCTGTTCCTGCTCCACCACGGCCGGGGCCGGGTGACCGTACCGCTGCCCGGTCCGTACGTCGATCTCCTCACCGGCACGAAGACGGACGGCAGCGTGGTGCTGGACCGCTACGGCGTCGCCGCGCTCAGGAGCACCACCGCACCATGACCAACGGCACGAAGGACCGGCCCCCGCTCAGGCTCCGGCGGGGGCCGGTCCCGTGCTGGCCCTGATCGTCAATTCCGGTGTCAGCAGCTCGACTTCGTCCGTCCCGCGACCGGCGAGCTTGGCCACGACCTGCTCGACCGCCCGGCGGCCCATCTCCTGGGCCGGAATGGCCACCGAGGTGAGCCGCACGGATGCCTGGGAGGCCACCTGGTCGGGGCAGATCGCGACGACGGAGACATCCTCGGGCACGGCGCGACCCTGCTGCTGGAGCAGGTTGAGCAGTGGCTCGACGGCGGCCTCGTTCTGCACGATGAATCCGGTGGTGCCCGGCCGCTCGTCGAAGATACGGGCCAGCGTGCCGGCCATCGCCGCGTAGCCGCCCTCGCACGGCCGGTGCAGCACCCGGACGCCTTCCTCGCGGGCCTTGGCCCGCACTCCGTCCACGGTGCGCTCGGCGAAGCCGGTGTGCCGTTCGTACACCGCTGCGGCCTCCCCGATCACCGCGAGTTCGCGGTGCCCGAGACCGGCGAGGTGTTCCACGCAGAGCGCGCCGGTCGCCTCGAAGTCGAGGTCCACGCAGGTCAGCCCGTCCGTGACGGCGGGCAGGCCGATGAGGACGGCGGCCCGGTCGGTCTCCCTGAGCAGGGGCAGGCGCTCGTCCTGGAGCTCCACGTCCATCAGGATCATGGCGTCCGCGAGGGAACTGCCCGCGATCCGCCGCACGGCCGCTGGGCCTTCCTCCCCGGTGAGGAGGAGGACGTCGTACCCGTGCGTGCGGGCGGTGGTGGCGACGGCGATGGCGATCTCCATCATCACCGGCACATACATGTCGGTGCGCAGGGGCACCATCAGCGCGATGATGTTGGACCGGCTGCTGGCCAGGGCACGGGCGCCCGCGTTGGGGTGGTAGCCGAGCTGCTGGATGCTCTGCTCCACCCGCTCACGGGTCGAGGCCGAGATGGAGCGCTTCCCGCTGAGGACGTAGCTCACCGTGCTCGCGGAGACTCCGGCGTGCTGGGCGACCTCGGCAAGCGTGACCATGCAGCTCTCCATTACGGACGACGATTGACGGAATAACGATTCTTCGAAGCGCTTCGACGCAGAGTCTCGGCAACCCATTTACCATCTGACATGCACAGATACTTGGAGCCTAGAGCGCTCCGCACAGCCTGTCCAGAGAGCAATCGAAGCGCTTCGACAATCATGTCTCCCGCCGCCTCTCCCGACACCTCCGCCAGGCCGGCTCGCGGCCGGGGACAGTCAGTAGTCGCCGCCGAGGACGAAAAGGTTGCCGCGCCCCACGGACTACCTGCCGTACACGCCAGACTAACGGCGGTCCGGACCGCCCGGACGGGAACCCGGAGCGACTGTCGGAGGCGGGTGGTATCCATGATCCCCATGGATACCGAGCACGCTTCCCCGGATGACCTCGCCGCCCTGCGCGCGGCCTTCGACGTGGACGACGACGGCGCGTCGGCGCTCGGGCAGGAGGCGGTCCGGGCCTTCGAGGCCGAGCACGGCGTCGTCCTGCCCGAGCCGTACCGCACGTTCGTCGCGGAGATAACCGACGGCTCGTACGCCGGGCCTCCCGACTTCGGCCTCGTGGCGCTGGCCGAACTGCCGGACGACTGGGGGGACGAGCGTCCCGAGCGCCGGCTGGACCTGCCCTTCCCGCTGACCGAGGCCTGGGTGTGGGAGGACGATCCGAGACCGCTGGAGGAGATCGAACCGCTCCTGGACCCGGTCTTCGACCACGGTTCGGTCGTGCTGGGCACGGACGGCTGCGGGATGTACTGGCACCTCGTCGTGACCGGACCTCACCGGGGGCATGTCTGGAACATCTCCGGCGAGGGGGCGGCGCCGTTCGGAGCGGAGTTCGGCTTCGGTACAAGCGCCCCCGGCTTCGCGGGGTGGGTGAGCCACTGGGCCGCGAACAAGTCGTGGTTCGACTCCCCCTGAACCACGGTGCCCTGAACCACGGCGGCCCGCTCAGCTCTCCAGCAGGACGGGGAAGGCCTCCATGTCGTTCTGCGTCATCACCGGCAGCTTGCGGATCTCGTCGTCGTCGATCGCGAGCCGCAGCCCGGGGAAGCGCCCGAACAGCGCGGGCAGCGCGATGCCCGCTTCCACCCGGGACAGTGCGGCTCCGGGGCAGATGTGCGGGCCGTGCCCGAACGTCATGTGGCGGATGGGCGCGGTCCTGGTGATGTCGAAGGCATCGGCGTCGGCGCCGTGCTGCACGGTGTCGCGGCCGATGGCGCGGTAGGAGATGACCACTCCCTCCCCCTTCGCGATCACGTCGTCGCCCACCTCGATGTCCTCCGTGGCGAAGCGCATCAGCAGGTGCGTGGTGGGGGTGTCCCAGCGCAGGGTCTCCTCGATCACGGCCTCCCAGGAGACCTCACCGGCCAGGACCATCCGCAACTGCTCGGGGTGGGCGAGCAGCGCCCGTACGGCGTTGAGGATCAGCCCGATGGTCGTCTCGTGCCCGGCCGCGACCATCGCCTTGAGGTTGCCCACCACCTCTTCCTGGGTGAGCGGTTCGCCGCCCTCGTCGGCGAGGATGAGCGCGGTGGTCAGATCGTCCGTGGGCCGGGCCGCCTTCTCCCGTACCAACTGCGCGTAGAAGACGTCCAGCTCGGCGAGCAGCGCGAGCCGTTCCTCCTGCGGGGTGAGCATGGAGAAGAACGCCTTGTACCGCCGCGTCAGCATGGCGTGCTCGCTCTCGTCCACGCCCATCAGCAGCCCGACGACACGCATCGGCAGGGGCTGGGCGAACACGCTCTTGAGGTCGACCTTGGCGCCGTCCTTGCCCTGCGCGGCAAGTTCGTCGAGCAGTTCCTCGGTGAACCGCTCGATGTCCGGACGCATCTCCTCCAGCCGGCGCGGGGTGAGCGCCTGGGAGGTCTTGGTCCGCAGCCGCCGGTGCTCAGCCCCGTCCACGGTGAACATGGAGCGCCCGGCGTCGATCATGCCGATCAGCGGCCAGGCGTGCGTCACCTCGCCGCTCTGCCAGAGCCCCCAGGCGTCGAGGTCCTTCACCAGCCGTGTGTCAAGAAGGAGTTGGCGGGCCTCGGCGTGGCGGGTGACGGTCCAGGCCGGCACGCCGAGCAGCTCGATCCGCGCCAGCGGTCCGGCCTCGCGCAGCCGCTCCGTCTCACCGTCGAGATCCTGCACCATGGGGTCGATGACCACGGCGGCATGGGGGCACTTCACAACGAGTCTCCTGTCGGACGTACGGGGGTGAAGCGGACGGGAAGTGATGTCATCCCGCGCAGAAAGGCAGAGGGCCGCCGTACGAGGTCCTCGGCGGCCACGGCGAGTTCGAGGTCCGGCAGGCGGTCGAGCAGCACCTCGATGCCGGTACGGGCGATGATCTCGGCGATCTCCTGCGCGGGGAACGGGCAGCGGTACTCGCCATGACTGAAGGCAAGGTGCGCACTGTTGCCGCCCTGCCCCGACATGCTGCCCGTGCCGGAGATCCGCTGGCGCATGTGCGGGTCGGCGTTGGCGGCCCCCAGCCCGAGGAGCAGCATGTCCCCCTTGCGGATGGGACGGCCGCCGAGCTGGGTGTCCCTGGCGGCCCAGCGCCCGGCGAGGATCTGGGTGGGCCCGTCCTCCCAGAGCACCTCGTTCATGGCCTCGGCGACGCTGCGGCGACCGCCGGCGAGCGCCTCGGCGAACTCGTCGTCGGTGAGCATCAGCCGCATGGAGTTGCCGATCCAGTCGGCGGTGGTGAGATGTCCGGCGGCCGTGATGGCCATCAGATCGAGTACGTACTCCTCGTCGGTGAACGCCTCGGGATGGGCCAGCATCCGTGAGGTCACGTCGTTCCCCGGATCGGCCCGCCGCGCGGCGAGCAGCCGCTGCATGTGCTCCCCGAACCGGAGGTGGGCCTCCTGCGCGCCGGGCCCGCCGTCGGCCAGTTCCTTGAGCACCTGCGCGATGCTCAGCCCCTCGTCGTCCGGAAACCCGACCAGGCGGGCGAGGACGAGCACGGGGAGCGGCTCGGCGAATTCGGCGATCAGATCGGCGGTACCGCGCCGGCACACGTCGTCGATCAGCCGGTCGGCCAACTGCTCGCAGTGGCCGCGCAGTTCGTGCGGCTCCACACCCTCCAGCGCGGGTCCCACCATCTCGGCGTGCCGCCGGTGCTCGGCGCCCGCGGTGAAGTAGATGGACGGCATGGGCCGCCCGACCATCGGCAACAGCGGCCAGTCGTCCGGCAGACGTCCCCACTGGTTCCACAGCCCGACGTCCCGGGGGAACAACTCGCCGTCGCTCGTGACCTGATGGAGCTCCCGGTACCCGATGACCAGCCAGGCCGGGACGTCCCCGACCAGCTCCACGGGCACGACAGCCCCGTGATCGCGGCGCATGGTGCGGTAGAGGGCCTGGGGCTCGGTATGGAACCCGGGACCGCTGAGCGGAACGGCGGCAGGTCCTGAACCCACCGGACAGCCACCACCGGAGCGGGCATCCGTGACGGAATCGGGCGAGGGCACAGCGGATGAGGGGTGCGTCATCGTCCTGACTCCTGTGGCGGAAGCTTCACGCGTCGCGATCATACGATCAACGCGGCCCCACTATATGGATGTTGTGCGAAGCGAAGTCCATCAATCGCGGCCACATCCTTGCCTCACTGCACACAAATGCGCCATGAACGGTCGGGGTCGACCGCGAGACCCGGACCCGACCGGCGCCCGGTCGCCGTCTCCTTGCCGACGGCGGCGGACACGTCCATTCCCACCGCGAGAGGCTTCTCTCCCGCGTAGATGTCGAACACCCGCTCACCCGGCTCCAGTTTGCGGATTTCAGCGAGCTTGACGGTCACCTCGTAGATGCCGTACCCGAACCCACCGGCCGTGCAAGGCCGGTCGGCCGTCCCCGAGCCCTCCGAGCTGCCGGTCACGATCACCGTTCCGCACGTACGGACCTGGCCGGGGGGGGCTCACAGGTCCTGTCCCCGGCCACATCCGCCCGCCGAGATCGTCGCGAACCCTGCGCCGCCTGACAACGCGGTGGGGTGGCGTCTCCGTGCCATTGACACAAGAACGTCAAGCGAAACACCGTGCCACCGCGTGCGCGCGGCTGCGGCCATGGGCGTTAAGGGCCTCAGGGCTGGTAGACCGCCCAGGTCTTCGGAGTTTCCGAGACCTTCACCGCACTGAGTTCGGGCAGTTCCTCACACCATGTGTCGTAGATCCACTTCGCGAGGTTCTCGGCCGACGGAGGGACACCCTCCATCGCCTCGTTGAGGTGCCGGTGGTCGAGCGTGGCGTCCATCCACTTCTTGAACACGGAGAGTTCCCGGAAGTCGCGTACGAATCCGTTCTCCGTGCGGGAGTCGTCCGGCGCCGACAGTTCCAGCACCACGATGTAGTTGTGTCCGTGCATCCGGGCGCATGGGTGCAAGCCCGGCAGGCGGTCCAGGACGTGGCTGGCGGAGAAGTGGAACTCCTTACTGATGGTGAACATGGCCGTTCCCGCCTCCCGCGCCCCTCTCCGGGGATGACGAGAACCCCGCTACGGCCTTCCACGAGGGCTTCCGCCACGCGCGTGAGCGCGTGGCGGCTCTCCGTACGGTCGACGAAAACCGCCGACACGCTGCCCCCACCGTTTCCCCTCTCGAACCTATGGCTGCACGGCGTCCGGATGCAGGATCCGGGCGAGGAAGGCCTTGGTGCGGGGGTGTTCGGGCCGGGCCAGCACATCCTCCGGGGCGCCTTCCTCCACCACTCGGCCGTCGTCCATGAAGACCACACGGTCGGCCACGTCACGGGCGAAGCCCATCTCGTGGGTGACGACCATCATCGTCATGCCCTCGTTGGCCAGGGTGCGCATGACCCCCAGGACGTCGCCCACGAGTTCGGGGTCGAGCGCGCTGGTCGGCTCGTCGAAGAGCATCAGCCCGGGGCCCATCGACAGGGCCCGGGCGATGGCCACGCGCTGCTGCTGTCCGCCCGACAGCTGGGAGGGGAAGCTGTCCTCGCGGTCGGCCAGACCGACCTTGGCAAGGTTCTCCCGGGCGACGCGGCCGGCTTCCTCCTTGTCTACCCCGAGAACCCGGCGCTGAGCGATCGTCAGGTTGTCGAGGACGTTCAGATGAGGAAAGAGGTTGAATTGCTGGAAGACCATGCCGATCCGTCGGCGCATCGCGTCCAGATCGATGTCCGGATCGGTCATGTCGACACCGCCGACGGTGACCGTGCCGCTGGTCGGCTCCTCCAGCAGATTCACACAGCGAAGCAGGGTCGACTTCCCCGACCCCGAGGGGCCGACGACGCATACGACCTCGCCGGGCGCGACCGTGAAGTCGATGCCGCGCAGCACTTCGACGTCGCCGAACGACTTGCGCAGCCCCCGGACCTCGATCGCCGCGGTGATGTCCGCCATCCCGTGATCACCTTGCCTGTGCATGACGGGCCTCTAGGCGCCGTACGAGATAGCCGAGCGGGACAGTGATCAGGAGGTAGCACAGCCCCGCGACGAAGATGGGCGTGGTATTGGCCGTCGTACTGGCCAAGTCACGTCCGAATTTGGTGAGTTCACGCTGTTGGAGGGTGACGCCCAGGAACAGCACCAGCGAGGAGTCCTTGAAGAGCAGGACCATTTCGTTGGTGAGCGGCGGCACGATGATCCGGAATGCCTGGGGGATCACGATCGACCGCATCGCGGTGGCGTGCGACATGCCCAGCGTGCGCGCCGCCTCTAGCTGACCGCGCGGTACCGCCTGGATGCCAGCCCGGATGGTCTCCGCCATGTACGCGGCGGAGACCAGACCGAGGGCGCAGGCGACCTGCCCGTACGTCTCCCCGGGGAAGACGAGCCCCGGGAAGGCGAGCGGCACGCCCACGCCGACGAAGATGAAGATCAGCAGGGCGGGCAGGCCGCGGAAGAACTCGATGTACGCCATCGCGAGCCAGCGGTACGGCGCGACGGACGACAGCCGCATCAAGGCTACGACAAGTCCCAGTACGAGTCCGACGCCGAAGCCGGTCAGCGTGTACACCAGGGTGTTCAGCAGTGCGACCGTGATGAGTTCGGGAAAGAGCCGCCGGGCGACCGACGGGTCCAGGAACTGCTGCTGGAGCTGCTGCCAGTCGGCCAGCGAACCCACGACCACCACGGCGATCACGAAGACGGCGTACTGCACCCCGCGGGAGATACGGCGTCGGCGGCGCGGCGACATCCGGGGCCGCGCAGCCGCCTCTTCGCGGTCCTTGCCTTTGATCAGGGTGGTCACTGGGCGTCTGCACCCTTCGGCATCGGCCCGATCCACTGCTCGTACAGCTTCTTGTACGTGCCGTCGGACTTCGCGTCCTTGATCGCCTTGTCGATCGCCGCGAGAAGCTTGGGGTTGCCGTCCTTGCGGACCGCGAAGCCGTACTGCTCACCGGTGTCGAGATTGCCCACGATCTCGAACTTGGCTGAGTTGGCAGGGTCCTTGAGCCAGTTCTGCACGACCGGGTAGTCCTGCACGATGACATCCACCTGCCCGGTACGCAGCCCGTTGAGCTCCGCGTCCGAACTCTCGAAGGACTGCGGGTCGGCGCCGTGCTCCCTGGCGAAGTCCTCGCCGGTGGTGGAGGACTGGGATCCGAGCTTGAGCTTCTGCGCGGTGATGTCCTCGACAGTCGCCGCCTTGACGCCCTTGCGGGCCAACAGGGCCTGCGTGGCGTCGAAGTACGGGGCGGAGAAGTCCAGATTCGCCTTGCGTTCGTCGGTGATCGTCATGCCGGCGGCAGCCACGTCACAGACACTGGCGTTGAGGTCGGCACCGGTCTTGATCGTCTCGAACGACTTGTCCACGACGACCTGCTTCACGCCCAGATCCTCGGCGACCAGATCGATCATCGAGACATCGAACCCGACCACCTCTCCGTCCTTCTCGGACTGGAAGGGTGCATACGGCAGATGCGTACAGGTGGTTATCTGGCCGGACTTGACCAACTTCGCGCCCTTGACGGTCGCTCCGTCATCGCTGCTGCTACAGGCACTGAGCGGAAGGGCAAGCGCAACGGCCGTGCAGAGCACGGCGATCCGGCGGGAGGGCAGGCGGGACGAGCTCATGGCAGTTCCCCTTGCGCACGAAGGACGGACTCGCGGACTCGCGGATCGGCGCTGAGCCGCGATCAAAGTCCGCACAGAATGTCGGAGCCCTGAGCGAAAGTCCACCCTGCCTCATTCACCTTGACTCCGTCGCTTGTCACCCACGCAGTCCGGACGCATCGGTCTGCTGGTGACGCGAGCGCTCCACCCAGTTCACGGCGCCCTGAACAGCCCCGGGAAGCGGGGAGCGAGCCAGGGCTTGCGACCCCACGCGAGGACGCGGCCCGAGGCCATGGCGGCCCAGAGACTGCGGCGGCCCAGCGCCATCAGGAAGAACGTGACCGGTTCGATGTGGATCGTGCAGTCCGGGCGGTCCAGAGGCTGTGGCGTGACCGTTACCGCTCCGTCGGCGAACGTCACGCCGAAGTGGGCTTCGCCGCCCCACAGGCGGACCGTGTAGCGAGCGGTCAGACCGGCCGTGGCAGCGGCATCGGTCACCCGGGGCATGGCGGCGATCAGGAACGGCAGGGTCAGCTCCACCCGGGCACGATCGATCATGTGCGGACGGCCCAGTGCGCGGGCGAGGTCGTAACCGTGTCCGAGCATGTGCGCCAACAGATACGAACCGAGCACCTCGGCGCTCATCGTGCCCAACGGCGTCGCCACCGTCCCCTCCGACGCGCGGCGGTCCACCGCCATCGCCTCGATGTACGCGTCAGCCTGCGCAACGATCATCCCGGCCAGCGGAACGGCCCCACGCTCGTCGAACGCGGCGAGCGCGCGCTCGTTCGCCCCCGCGAGGCTCTGCGGCGTGCCGTCGCCGTGGCTGCGCTCGCGCCCTGCGGCGATGTCGGCCATCAGCTCGTTGGCCTGAGCCAGGTGCGCCGCCGCCTCGCCGATGTTCCAATCCGAGCCCGGTACGGGAGCGCCCATGTCGGTGGCCTCGCGGAGCACCGCGGCGATGTCCGCCGCGGTGTCGCGTATCGCGTCGGCGAGTTCCTCGGGCAGAGTGCCCCGTACGTCCTGGCCGGACTGCTCAGCCACTGGTTCCACACCGCACCTGTCCTCGAAGGTCGTTACCCGCGGTACACAAGACGGATACACAAGACCAGGCAACGAGGACTTCGACAAGACCTCAGGTGGCACTCCGCTCGCTCGACTCCCGCAGACCGCGCTCCACCGCCCGGTGAAACGCCTCGTCCGGGTCTCCCACCGCGCTCCCAGGCCGGCCGGTGCGCAGCAGTTCGCGCCAGCGTTCCTGGCTCCAGTCCGCCGGGGCGGTGGTCTGCACGAAGTCCTCGACCAGGGCGAGGAAGCGGGCGGGCTCGCTGTGGAAGGGGAAGTGGCCCGCGCCTTCGAAGATTTCCAGGCGGCTGCCCGGCATCGCCGCATGCGCGCCGTAGGCGTGATCGACCGGGACGATGCTGTCGCGTGATCCCCAGAGCAGCAGCGTGGGCATGCCCTCCGCCAGATAGCAGCGGTCGAGCATCGTGACGGCCTGGCCGCGCCAGTCCACCACCGCCCTCAGCGTGCTGATGAACGCTCTGCGGGACGTGGCGTCGGGCAGTGCGTCCACCAGGTCGACGAGTTCGGCGGCGTCCTGGCCGAGGTCCGTGTCGAGCAGTTTCATCAGGCGGGTGAAGAGGCCCACCTGGGCGCGCATGCCGGGCAGGCGCAGCGCGGACAGCATCAGGTCGGCGCCAGGAAGCGAGACGGCCCTAAGGACCGGGGTGACCTCGGCGCCCACTCCGCCCGCGCTCACGAGGATGAGGCGGTCGGTGCGCTCGGGGAACTGGTAGGCGAACTGCATCGCCACCCCACCGCCGAGCGAGTGACCCACCAGGGTGGCGCGTTCGATGCCCAGGACTCCCAGCAGGTCGCGCATGCCGTTCGCGTAGGCCGCCACCGAGTAGTCGGCCCGTGGCTTGTCGGAGGCGCCGTGGCCCAGGAGGTCGGGGGCGATGACCGTGTGGTTCCGGGCCAGCTCCGGGATGAGGTTCGCCCAGGTCGCGGAGGAGTCGCCGATGCCGTGGATCAGGAGGATCGCGGGGCCCTCACCCTCGATCCGGTACGCGCGACGGTAGCCGTGCACCACGTGGTGGCTCAGGCGTACGTCCGGGTCGCCGACCGCGTGCAAGCGGTCCGGGCGGGGCGTGTGTGGTCCCGGTTCCGGGGCATCGGCCACAGGAACGCCTCCTGTCGTGTCGCCGTTTTCTCCCCAGCGTAGAAACCTCTGCCGCACGCGGCATTTCGAACGCGTTTCGGGCGCGGCGCCGGACCGGCAGGCTTGCGAGGCAAGGGGATACCCCCATGTGCGCATGGGGGTATCCCCCCAGAGAAGTCGGGGATAAACCCGGTCGCTCGGCTGACGACCGGTCCGTAGGTTCTGGGGTGCAATCGAACCATCGCTTCACCCCACCTCCGGAGGACCCCCGTGACCGCCCCCTCGCACCCGCCGACGCGCACCGCCCACCCGGTTCTCGCGGCCTTCGTGCGCTTCGTGGTGTGCGGTGGCGGTGTCGGGCTCGCCTCCAGCGGGGTGCTCGTCCTGCTCAACGACCGGATGCCCATGGCCGTGGCCAATGCGATGGTCACCGTCGTCTCCACGCTGATCGCGACCGAACTGCACAGCCGGGTTTCCTTCCGGAGCGGGCGTCGCGGCTGGGGTGTCCACCTTCAGTCCGGGCTGACCGTGGCCGTGAGCTACGCCTTCACCACCGGGGCCCTGCTGTGTCTGTACGCCGTGCGGCCGGAACCGTCGGCCATGGTCGAGCAGACCGTCTATCTGTCGGCTTCGGCGCTGGCGGGGGTCGGTCGGTTCGCACTGCTGCGGGTCGTTGTCTTCGCCGAGCGGGCGACGACCGCCGGTGACGTCGCGCTCGGCAAGGCGTCCGTCGCGATGGCGGCCTGACCGGGTGCGGACGGGAAGCCGTACGGGCATGGGTTCCGGACCGTCAGCGGGGTGAAAGCTGGGGTTTGTCGTAGGCGAGGGCGCGTAGGCGAGGGCGCGTATGCCGTGCCGGGCGCCGAGGTAGACCTCCACAGTCGTGGTGCACCGGTCCGGGGCGTAAGGCGGCGGCCTCCCTTCGGGCCCTGGACGGTTCGGACACCCGGCCGTAACCATGGGTTACATGTACATGTCTATCGCTCTTCAGCCGGACGCCACCTCCCTGACCTCCGGCCGGGGCTTGATGTACGCGGCGGCGAGCCCTCGTACGCGCCGCACCACCCGATGACAGGAGTGAGTTGCCCATGCAGAGACGCACTTTCCTGCGCACCGTCACCGCCGGAGCGGGCGCCGTCGCCTTCTCCGGGACGCTGTGGCAGCATGCCGCGTCCGCCGACAGCGGTACGGGACCGTACGGCGCACTGCTGGCCCCGGACGCCAACGGAATCGCACTCCCGGCAGGCTTCACCAGCCGCGTGGTCGCCAGGTCCCTGCACCCCGTCGGGGGCACGATCTGGCACTCGGCTCCCGACGGCGGTGCCTGTTACGCGGACGGGGACGGCTGGATCTACGTGTCCAACTCCGAACTCCCCCTGATCGGCGGCGCGTCCGCCATCCGGTTCCATGCCGACGGATCGACCGACCGCGCGTACCGCATCCTGTCGGGGACCAACCTCAACTGCGCGGGCGGGGCGACCCCTTGGGGTACCTGGCTGTCCTGCGAGGAGATCTACCGCGGACGCGTCTTCGAGACCGATCCCTATGGTCGCAGTTCCGCCGTTTCGCGTCCCGTGATGGGCCGCTTCAAGCACGAGGCAGCCGCCTGCGACCCGGACCACCAGGTCATCTACCTCACGGAGGACGAGGAGGACGGCTGCTTCTACCGCTTCACCCCGACAGCCTGGGGCGACCTGTCCCGGGGCCGCCTCGACGTCGCCTGCACGACCACCGGCGACGGCATCGAGTGGCGACCCGTGCCCTCCCCGTCCGCCCTGCTCACCCAGACCCGCCACCAGGTCTCGGCCGCACGCCACTTCGACGGCGGCGAAGGATGCCACTACGCGGACGGCATCTGCTACTTCACCGCCAAGGGAGACCGCAAGGTCTGGGCCTACGACACGGCCGCGCAGACCATCACGGCCGTCTACAACGGCGACGGCACCCTCAACGGCGTCGACAACGTCACCGGCACCACCGCGGGAGACCTGTACGTCGCGGAGGACGGCGGCAACATGGAGATCAACATCATCGCGAGGGAGGGCACCGTCGCCCCGGTCCTGCGCATCGACGGGCAGTCCGAGTCCGAGATCACCGGTCCGGCCTTCTCCCCGGACGGCACCCGGCTGTACTTCTCCTCGCAGCGCGGGACGAGCGGCGAGCGGACGGGTTCGGGAGGCATCACGTACGAGGTGCGGGGACCGTTCCGTCACTGACGACAACGCCCCGCCGGGCCCACTCGCGCGGCATGGCAGGGCTCCCCGGCGGTCACAATGCCGGGGAGCCCCCGATTTCACCCGCACCGGCTCGCAGAATCGTCGTCGTCCGGCCAAGGGACGATGTCAGTGCCCGTGCCCGTGCCCGAAGTGGCTTTTGCGGATGACGCCATGGACACCGAGCGTCCGGTCCACCACCTGCGTGACGGCGAAGTCGGCAGCCGCGGACAGATAGGCGTACGCCACAGCCCGTTCCATGCCCAGGTCCTCCTGGAGGAAGTCGAGGGCGTTGACGACCGCACGGCGCATCGCCGAATCGAGATCGCTCACCTGTCCCCCACCCGCCGCGCCGTCCGGGTCCGAGAGGCCGATCGGGAGCCAGGCGTCGTCGGTCTCGCCGAAGGGGTGGCGGAAAGCGACCGAAGGAGCGTCGCCCGACCCCGGCTTGCAGACGGTGAGCCGGAACGTGGTGCGCAGTGATCCCTCGACCGCGGTCAGCGCGGCCTCACCGTTGCCCATCGCGAAATGCGGGTCGCCCGTGTAGAAGAGAGCGCCCTCCGCGAACACCGGCAGATAGAAGGCCGAGTCCTGGCCGAGCAGAGCTATATCGATGTTTCCGCCGCCGAGTGTGGGCGGGATCGAGTTGAGCGTGGGCGAGGTGAGACCGTCCGCTTCGGCGAAGGCGACACCCATCATGCCCATGTGCGGATTGAGCGGGAACGAGACCTTGCCGGAACGGCCGAGCGGCAGCACACCGTGGGCACCGCCCCCGTCGCCGCGCTCGACGGGGGTGAACACCGAGACGTTTCCGTACCGTTCGGGGTCCCGGGTCCCCCGGCCGTCGGTCGATACCGGCGGCATGACTTCACCGAGCGTGATGCCGTCCGGCGCGGAACCGTCGGGCCTCCGGGCGAGCGCGCCCTTTCCGTGCCGGCTGGACACGACTCCGTACGGAACCCTGGGCAGCAGCGAGAGCGGTTCGACCTTGAGAACGTCTCCCGGCTCCGCACCCTCGACATGGATGGGTCCGAGCACTACATGCGGCCCGTCGAGGTCGAAGTCGCGCGGGGTGCGGTCGTAGTCACGGGCGATGGCGACGGCGTCGAGAAGGACCTGCGACTCGGCGACTCCCTGCGACCGGAAGTACGTGAGTGGGTCGCGGCCCTGGTCCTCCATCAGGCCCTCGTGCGACAGGGAGTCGACGGTCACCGTCTCGCCCGAGCGCATCCGCAGCACCGGCCTGCTGCCCACCGACGGAACGTAGCCCCAGCGGACGTTCTCGGGCCGAGGCGCCAGATAGTGCTTTCCGTGGACCGGCCCCTTGCCCGGCTGGAGTATCCGGCGCGGATAGGACACCAGCGGCTGCCTTCCGGCACCGGTCCCGGGGGCGGGCGCCCGGCCGGCCGCGGCGGCAGGACCGGACAGCGCGAGCGGCACCGCGCCGCCCGCCCCCACTGCGGTCACCACCGCGGCGGCGCGCAGCAGACCGCGCCGCCCCAAGCGGTCGGCCAGCAGCTCGTGTACAACGCCCGGCTCCAGCGCTTTGTCGGCCACCGTCTGAACCTCTTCTCGTCGACGCGGTCCCCCGAGGAAAGTGGAAGAGGAACCTCCACGTTTTGTAGACGCCGTCCGTTGCCGGTCGATCACTCATGGATGTCTGCGCCGTTAAGCCCTGGCCCCGGCTGCCTGTGGAGGGTCCCCCGCTGGTTGACTGTCGTGGCCGGTCACGGGGGGGCAGGCGAGTTGCATGGGTTGAGCAGGTTGAGCGGGTCGAGCGAATTGCTGAGCTACGGAGGGCATTGATGGGGCAGGCGCGCGCCGGGTGGGTTCGGGTGCCGGTGGGTGACGACGCGGCGCGGTGGGCCACCCGCGGCACATGCAGGCGCGTGCTGATCGTCGTACACAATGTGACCGCGGCGACCCGGCTGCTCGATGTGCTGCCGCTGTTCGACGACGATCTCGGTGTGCAGCTCCTGGCGACCTCGCCCGGCTCCTCGGCGTTCGCGGCCGGGCTGACGGAGCTGCTCCACGAGACCGGCGTGCCCGTCCTCCCCTGGGAGCAGGCCGTCGAGACGCCGGTCAATCTCGCCGTTGCGGCCAGCTTCGGTGGCCAACTGGAGCTGCTTTACGGGAAGTTGGCAGTTCTCTCGCACGGCGTTGGATACACTAAGAGGCTTGCGACACCGGACACCGGACACCGGACACCGGACACCGGACACCGGGCCCGGGTCGGAGCCGGAAGTCGGCGTGGCGCCGACCGCGCCCGTGTTCGGGATGTCCCCTCCCTGGCTGCTCGTGGACGGCGCGCCCCTCGCCGACGCTCTCGTCCTCTCCCAGCCCGAGCAGATCGACCGGCTGCGCGCCGCATGCCCCGAGGCCGCACCGACCGCCGTACTCGCCGGGGACCCGTGCTTCGACCGGATGCTGGCCGCCCGCCCCTACCGCGAGCGGTTCCGCCGGGCGCTCGGTGTGCGGCAGGATCAGCGGCTCGTCGTTCTGAACTCGACCTGGAGCCCTGAGTCCTTGTTCGGGGATGGATTCGGGGACGGCGGGGACGACACTCTGGCTGCGCTGCTGCCCCGCCTCACCTCCGAGTTCCCCGTGGACGAGTACCGCTTCGCCGCGATCCTGCACCCCAACATCTGGCACGGGCACGGCCCGGGCCAGATCCGCGCCTGGCTGGACCGGGCGCGGCGCGGCGGGCTGATGCTGATCGATCCGCTGGCGGGGTGGCGGCAGGCGCTGCTGGCGGCGGATGCCGTGATCGGCGACCACGGTTCCGTCACCTATTACGCGGCAGCGCTCGGCACTCCCGTACTCCTGGGGGCGGCGCCGCTGGAATCCCTCGACCCCGACGCCCCGATCTCCGCGTTCATGCGGGACGCACCCCGCCTCGACCCCGGCGCGGCTCTACGGGCTCAAGTCGACGCGCTCATCGCCGGCCATCGGCCGCTCCCTGGGCCCGCCGAGTTCACCACTTCCGTGCCCGGCGAGTCGGCTGCCCGGCTGCGGGCGCTGTTCTATGCGCTGATGGATGCGCCGGAGCCGGAGTGGAGGGCCTCGCTCACCCCGCTCCCCCTGCCCGCCTGCGAGTCGGTGACTCCGACGCTTCCGTTGCACGTGGTCACGCTGCTGACCGCGTCCGGTTCCGGTGAGGTCGCCGTCAGCCGGTGGGCCGGTCCCCCGCCGGTGACGATTGCGGATGCAGAGGTGCATATCGCGGTGCACGAGGACACACGAGACGTCGACCAACTCGACCTGGCCGAGGTCGTCTTCCGGTACGGGGCGGCCGACGACCGGCGCTTCGGTGACCCGGCTGCCTGGACGGCCGAGGTGCTCGGGCGGCATCGGGGGTGTTCCCTGGCTGCGTATGTGACCGGGCCGCGTGAGGCCGTCGTTCGGGCGCGGGGCGGGGAGCTGCTGCGGCTGGTGACCGAGCGGGACGACGGGCCGGACCCCGCCGTCGCCGCCTCCGCCCTGCACGCACTGCTCGCTGCGGGGCGTCCGGTCGCCGAGGTGGTGGCCGACGGGCTGTGGGTACGGGTCGGGGGCGGCCCCTCACGACGGGTGCGGGTGGTTCCGCTCGGCGTGACGTGAGGGGGCGGGGCCTCAACGAGTGGTGCAGCGCTCGCGCATACGCAGGAGATGGGAGAGGTGGTACTCGGCTCGCAGGCCGGTGAGTGTCGTGATCGCCTCGTCGATCAAGGGGAGCGACGCATCCGTCTCGCCCGCGTCGAGTCGCGTCTCGGCGAGGTCGGTCAGCGCGCGGGCCGTGTTGTACGTGTCGCCGAGCGCCCGGAAGCCCTCGACTGCCCTCCCGAGCGTCTCCGTGGCCTCGTCGCGGCGTCCGAGACCACGCAGGGCGCGCCCGCGGTGACGCTCCAACAGGGCACGTGCGCGCGGGAGATCGGCGGCTCCGTCGTCATGCGTATCCAGTCCGTCCAGGATGGCTCCGGCCTCGTCGAAGCAGTCGTACGCCTCCTGGTGGCGCCACTGGCGCAGGCGCAGCAGCCCCAGGAATTCGACCGCCGAGGAGTGGCCGCGTACATGCCCGGCCGACTGCTCGTCCCTCGCCGCCGCCAGCGCTTCGGCTTCCGCCTCGTCCCAGCGCATCAACTCGGTGAGTGTGTGTGCCAGTTGTGCGTGCAGGGCGCCCGCGTTCGTCGTCCCGGGGCAGTGCGTGTCGGCGATGCGGGCTCCGGTGCGGAGTGCGGGAAGGAGCATCTCGTGTTGGCCCGCCTTGAGTTGGAGCGGCCAGAGGGAGCGGCAGAGGCGTACGACGGTGTCCGGGTCGCCGGACTCCTCGGCGCACCGCACGGCCTGGACGAGGTTCCCGGACTCCGCGAGCAGTACGTCGAGGGCCTCGCCCCGGTCCGCGTAACCGGGCTGATGGCGCGCGGAGGAGGCCGGTGCGGGGACGCGCCAGCTTTCCGGGAGCGCGCCGTGGGCCGCGGACGCTGCCAGTTCGGCGTAGCCGCGCAGCGTCCGGGCGAGTGCCGCCGAGCAGGCGGCGATGCCGTCCTCGCGGGCGGCGGCGCCCTCGGCGTGTGCGCGGATGGCGGGGCGGTAGTGGTAGCGGCCCTGGAGGCGCTCGTCCGTATGGCGCTCCAGCAGCATCCGGTCGGCCAGGTCCTCCAGCAGCGTCGCGCACTCCGCCCGGTCCTCGCCCGTGGTGTGCGCGGCTGCCGTCGCGTCGAAGGCCGGCCATTCCCGCAGCGCCATGAGGCGGTAGAGCCTCGCCGCCGCCGGTTCCAGCGAGCGGTAGGTGTCCTCCGCCGCCGAGCGCACGGGATCGTTGTCGGGCATGGCGGGCGGCTCCGTTGCGGTGGTGCGCTGCGACGGCAGTTGCGGTACGGAGAGCCGGGGCACCGCCGCGCGCAGGGCGTACGGTGATCCGCCGCACCGGGCCAGCAGGGACGGCAGCGTGGCACGGGCCGCGGCGACGGCGGGCTTGCCCGCGAGGTCGGTGAGCAGGCTCACGGCGTCCTTGTCGGCGAGCGGGCCGACGGGGACGCGTACGGCGTCGAGGCCGGGGAACGGGTGCCGGGCCACCACGATGGTGAACACTGCGGGGGCCGAGGTCAGGAGCGGCCGGATCTGGGCCGCCGAATGCGCGTGGTCGAGGACCACGAGGAGTCTGCGGTCCGCGACGCAGCGGCGGAAGAACTCGCCGAGGCGGTCGGTCGCGGTCGGCATCTCCTCGTCGCGGAAGCCCAGTTGGCGCAGAAGCCCTCGCAGTACGGTCCCCACGTCGCGGGGTCCTGCCGTGGTGTCGCCCATGAGGTCGGCGTAGAGCTGTCCGTCGGGGAAGTCCGGGGCGTGGCTTGTGCCGTAGTGCACGGCGAGGGTGCTGGAGCCCATGCCGTCGGGGCCGTGCACCAGGGCGATCCGGGGGCTGCCGTCGGGACGCCTGGTCGCTTCCCGGTGAAGGAGTTTCATGCCCTCCTTGCGGTCCGTGAAGAACCGTATCGAGACCGGCATGCGCGGCTGTCCCGTTCCGGTACCCGGGGCGCCTCCGGCGCTCACCCGGTCGGCGAACGCGCCCCAGGAGGCCGCGATTCGGGGATCGCCGCACACCTGTGCGTGGATCAGGCGGGCCACGTCGTCGACCTCGCCCCGGCCGGTCGGGGCGGGCACCTCACGTCCCGTGATTCTCCGGACGAAGCCCCCGGTCGACTCCCAGGCCCATTTTCCGGCCTCGTTGGCCATGCCCGAGCCGACCGCGCCGAGCACCGCCGTGATGGCGGCCAGCGACAAGGGTTCCAGCATGTGACGCTCCCCGTTCCCGGCGCTCCACGCGATGCGCCCTCCCCGGCACCGACGCTGTCACCGTGCGGATCAACGTTAGCGGCAGGCGGGGTTGGCGCGGGGCGGCTCGGCCTTCCTGGCCTGTATGTCCGTCGCACCTGGCCTGTATGTCCGTCGTGCCTGGCCTGGTATGTCCGTCCTGTCAGTGGCGCCGTCTACTGTTCTTGGCACGGCATCGGAGCAGTGAGGAGCAAGGAGCGAGCAGTGGCAGTGACACACCGGGTCCCGGCCGAGATGTTCCGGTTCACCATGGGCGACCGGGCGCCGCTGTACTCGGCGATCCTTCAGACGTTCGGCGATGCAAACGAGCGGCTGGTGACGGCGCTCGGGCTGGACGAGGTGCGGGAGCAGCTGCGGGGCGTCGGGTGGTTCGGCGCCTTGACGGACGAGGACCTCACGGGGGCTCTGAAGCAGCTCCGGGAGTGGGAGTTGCTCGACGTCATCCAGAACCACGCGGAGAACTACCGCACCGCGGAGGAGTACGAGCGGCGGAATCTCCAGTACTCGCTGACGCGGCGCGGCGAGGCCGCCTTCGCGGGGGTGCAGCACGCCCTCTCCGTTCTGGTGTCGACCGGGGCGCTCCAGACCGCCGTGCTCGACGCGATCGCGGACCGGCTGGCGGAGCTGGACCGGCTGTCGCAGGACGTGACCTCGGGCGACCGGCGGATCTTCGCCACTTTGCAGGAGCTCGAGGGGCACTTGGACGCCCTGCGGGGAAACACCAAGCAGTTCAACGGCGAGCTTCAGCGGCTGCTGCGGACCGACGGCGCCGAGCTGTCCACCTTCCATGAGGTGAAGGGGGCCACGGTCGCGTATCTCCAGGAGTTCCTGACCAATCTCGATCAACGGGCCCACGCGGTCTCGGCGGCCGTCGCCCGGGTCGAGGAGCACGGTACGCGGACACTGTGGGAGCGGGCGCTGCGCGGGGCCGAGCTGCCGCCGACCGGTGGGGACGATCCGGCACCGGCCTGGCTGGCACGCCGGCAGGCGCGGTGGGACGGGTTGCGGGCCTGGTTCCTGCCCGCCGACGGTTCGCCCCCGAGGGTGGAGCACCTGCACCATGTGGCGCGCCGCGCCATCGTCACCCTGCTCCAGGTGCTGGACCGGATCACCGAGTCGCGCCGCAGGTCGACCGGCGCCGTACAGGATTTCCGGGAGCTGGCGCGGTGGTTCGCCGCGGCCCCCGGCGAGGACGATCTGCACCGGCTGTGGGCGACCGCTTTCGGGCTCGGGCCCTCGCGCCACGCGCATCTCGCCCACGCCGACCCGGAGCTCGTCTCCGCCACCGAGAGCTGGCACGACGCCCCGCCCGTCGAGGTCTCCGCCCTGCTGCGTACCAGTGGCCGTACGGAGCGGTTCACGCGTACCGGGCGGGTGCGGGACGTGGCGGCGCTGAAGGCGGCGCGGTCCGAGCGGGCGCGGGTGGAGCGGGCCGAGCTGGAAGCCGCGTGGAGCCTGCTGCGGACCGAATCCCCTGTGCGGCTGTCCCATTTCGGTGCGCTCGACCACGAGGTGTTCGAGCGGCTCCTCGATCTGCTGGGGCGAGCGCTGGCGGTGCGTCCGGACACGACGGGGGTGCGGCGCGCCGTGACCGGGGACGGGCGGGTCGAGGTGGTGCTGCGGCCACCGGCCGACGCGCAGGGTGCGCCGGCCGTCCTGCGGACCGCGCGGGGCACGCTGACCTGTCCCGACTACCTCATCGAGGTGCACACGGCGGGTGCTCCGGCACCGGACTCCGTAACGGTCCGGGTAGCGGCAGGTGCGGTCAGGGATCGGGAGGTGGCGGCCGGATGAGCAACTTCGCCAATCAACTGGTGGTGGCCGAGCGGGAGGAGATGTCCCGCTGTATCCGTACGCTGCTGGTCCGGCCGCTGCTCACCGAGCGGTCCGATCCCGTGGTGTTCGATCTGGTGCGCCGCCGACGTGATCCGCTGACGCACTGGTTCGACTACCACTGCGGCTGGACCCTGGCCGTCGAGCCACGCCTCGGGTACGCCCGGCTGCTGAAGGTCAACGCGGACGCCGACGCGACCCGTCCGGCCAGGCGGACCCGGGCGGGCCGGGCTCCGTTCGACCGGCGGCGGTACGTGCTGCTGTGCGTCACCGCGGCCGAGCTGCTC
Source organism: Streptomyces sp. NPDC055749 (assembly GCF_053617235.1). NCBI lineage: Bacteria > Bacillati > Actinomycetota > Actinomycetes > Kitasatosporales > Streptomycetaceae > Streptomyces > Streptomyces sp. NPDC055749. The sequence goes on from NZ_JBSHFH010000010.1 coordinate 76,275, forward strand.
TCCGTGCCGGTCACGACGATCGGGCTGCTGGCCGACCGGGTCGTCCAGGCGGCTTCGGCGGACGAGGCCCTGCCCGCGTTCGACACGGCGCAGCGTGCGGAGCGGGTCGCGTTCGTCGACGTACTCCGACTGCTGGAGTCGTACGGGGCGTTGCAGACCGTGGACGGGACGACGGACAGCTTCGCCGACTCGGCCGAGGCGAAGGTTCTCTACCGGGTGGACTCCAGCGTGCTGATGCGGTTGCTCGCCGCTCCGTGCGGGCCGTCCCGGCTCGCCGTGCCGGCCGCCGGGATACCGGCAGGCTTCGAGGCGCTGCTGTCCGGACTCGTGCGGGAGCGGCGGTACGGGATGCCCGGCGGCGGGGACGAGGACGACGCGCAGCCCGAGACGCCCTTCTCCCCCGTGCAGCGCAATCTGTGGCTGCGGCATTCGGTGCTGCGGCGCCTGTTCGACCAGCCGGTGCTGCACCGCGACGAGCTGACCGACGCGGAGCTCGGCTATCTGACCTCCCCCACCGGCCGTCAGATCCTGCGGCGCGCCGCCGAGCAGGCGGGCTTCGTGCTGGAGGAGCGGGCCGAAGGGTTCCTGCTGGTCGATCCGGACGCCATCGCCACGGACAGCCGGTTCCCCGACGACGCGAATCACGCCAAGGTCGCCGCACTGCTGCTCCTGGACGTGCTGAACGGCACGCCCGCCGGGTGCGCACCCGAGCAGCTGGCCGTCGAAGCCGGACGGATTCTGGACCGGTTCCCGCGCTGGGGCAAGGCGTACCGGACGGAGGGCGGTGCGGTGGCGCTCGCCGAGGACGCCGTACAGGTCCTGGCCGATTTCCGGCTCGTACGCCGGGAGGGCGGCCGGGTCGTGCCCCGACCCGCAGCCGCCCGCTACCGCGTCACCGGCGCCACTCTGAAGGAAGAACACCCCGTATGACGGTCACCGCACTCCCCCTTCGCGCCTCCGGCTCCCCGTCCGGGGGTCCGGGCCCCCGAGAGCGCTGGCAGCCGACCCGGGCCGGCGTGCTCAACGTGTGGCGCTACTACGACGAGGTGTTCACCTTCCACCGGGGCCGTCTGCTCCTGCGCGGGCCCAACGGCACCGGAAAGTCGAAGGCGCTGGAAGTCCTACTGCCGTTCCTCTTCGACGCGAGTCTGCGCCCGCACCGGCTGTCCACGTTCGGCGGGTCCGAACGCACCATGCACTGGAACCTGATGGGCGAGGGCGCCACCGGGCTCACCCGGGTGGGATATGTGTGGCTGGAGTTCCGGACGGAGCGGGGCGAGGACGGTGAGGAGGGGTTCCTCACCATCGGTGCGCGGTTGCAGGCCGGGGAGCGGACCACGACCGTCACCACGGACTTCTTCACCAGCCGTCGGCGTGTGGGTGTTCCCGGCGGCCTCTCCCTGGTCAACGAGGCGGGTCAGCCCCTCACCAGGGCGGCGCTCGCGGCGGAACTGTCCGGGCACGGTGAGCCTTACGGGGAAGTGCACGCTTCGGCGTCCGACTACCGCGACACGGTGCGCCGCATCCTGTTCCCCGGCCTCAGCGAGCAGCGCTACAACGCGCTGATCACGGCGCTGCTCCAGCTGCGGACGCCGAAGCTGTCCCAGCGCCTGGATCCCTCGCTCCTCTCGGAACTGCTGTCGCGCGCCCTGCCCCCGCTGGACCAGGGTGAGATCTCCGAACTCGCCGACGGGTTCGAGAGGCTGGACCGGCGCCGCGAGCATCTGGCCCGGCTGGAGGACGAGGTGCAGGCCGCGCAGGCGCTCGGGGCCCGCCAGCGCTCGTACGCCCAGCGGGTGCTGCGTGCCGGGGCCGCTGCCCTGATCTCGGCGACCACCGACATGGACAACCGGACCCGCACGGCCACGGAGAGCGAGGAGGCTCTCCGTACCGCAACGGCGGAGCGCGAGAAGACCGAGGAGCAGCAGCGCGAGACCGAGGCACTGGGCGCCGAACTCGCGGCGCGGATCGAGGCGTTGACGGAGTCCGACGCCTACCGGGCGGGGCGGGATCTGGACCGGCTCAGGCAGCGGGCGGCCGAGGCGCACCGGGACGCGGAGGCGCGCCATCTGGCGGCCGGTGCGGCCCGGACGACCGCGGACCAGGACGAGACCCGCCGCACCCGGGCCGTGGACGCGGCGGACGCGCAGGCCGAGCGGGTCCGCGTCGCCGAGAGCGACTCCTGGCAGGTCGCCAGGCGGGCCGGCATGTCCGCCGCCTGTGCGGAGGTGAGCGGCGCGCTCGAAGCGGGCAACGCCGACCGGGCCGGACAGATCCTGCACGGTGCGGTGCGGGGGCGCCGCAGCCAGGTGGAGGAGGTCCGCGAAGCGCTCGACGGACTCCGCGGCGCCGTCGCCGAACGCACGTCCGCCGAAGAGCGCGTGGAGGATTCCCGGGCCGGGCTCGCCACGGCGTCCGACCGGCGTACGGAGGCCGCGTCCCGGTACCAGCAGGCGGTGGCGGCCCAGGCGGAGCGGCTGCTGAGCTGGGCCGGGCAGTGCGGGGAACTCTCCTTCGACGCGGGCGCCCTGGAGGAGTTGGCGGGCCGGGCCACCCGCGAAGCCGAGGTGCTGGCCCTGGTGGACGCGGCGGCTCGTACGATCGAATACGCCCTGGCCACGGCCGAGACCACGGTCGCCGCCCGCATCGCCACGGCGCGGGCGGATCGCGAGGCACTGGTGGCCGAGGCCGGGCAGCTGGAGGGCACCGCGGAGCTGCCGCCCCCGACCCCGGCGTTCCGTACCGCCGACCGTTCTCGTCTTTCGGGGGCACCGCTGTGGAAGCTGGTGGCCTTCCACGACGCGGTGCCCGCAGCCACGCGCAACGCGGTCGAAGCCGCCCTGGAGGCCAGTGGCCTGCTCGACGCGTGGGTCGCGCCGTACGGGGGCGCGTTCGCGCTGGGGCACGACACGTTCGCCGAGGCGGAGTGGGCCGAGCCCGCCCCGGCCCGCCATCTCGGCGAGGTGCTGCGGCCGGAGCCGGGGGCGCCCGTCTCGGCGGAGCGCATCGGTCAGTTGCTGGCCGGTATCGCGTACGGGGACACGCTGCCCCCGGAGCACGGCGCCGCGGTCGGTGCGGACGGCACGTGGCGGCTCGCCAGCGCCACGGGGAGCTGGGCCAAGCCGGACGTCGCCTACATCGGGGCCTCGGCACGGGCCAGGTCCCGGGAGCGCCGTGTCGCGGAGCTGGCCGAGGCCATCGGCGTACTGGATCACACACTGGCCGGTCTTGGGGCCGAGCTGGAGGCGGTCGCCGCCCGGCGGGAGACGCTGGAGTTCGACCGGGCCTGCCGCCCCGATCACCGCGCCGTCGCCACCGCGGAGCGCGAGCTCGACCGGGCCCAGTCCGACACCGACGCCCGGGACGACGCCGTGCGGGAGGCGGTAGCGCGGCTCACCAGGTGCGAGGCCGCCGCCCGGGCAGCGCAGGACGGGCTCGACCACGCGGCGTCCGAACACGGGCTGCCGGCCGACGCACAGGCGCTGCGCGCGGTGGCGGAGACGGTCCAGGGACTTCAGGACATCGGGAGTCAGTGGCTTCTCGCCCATGTCCAGCTGGCTTCGGAGCGGCGTACGGCGGAGGAGCTGCGGTCCCGTTCCGAGCGTTCCGGCCGGGCGGCGCTGGAGCACGAGGCGGAAGCGGGCCGCGCGGCATCGGCGGCGCGGGCGCTGGCCGCCCAGTTGGAGGAGATCGAGCACACCACCGGCGCGGAGTACGAGGAGACGCTCGCCCGCATCGAGGAGATGCGCACGGCGCACCGGCGCGCCCAGACGGGACTGCGGGAGTGCACCGACGGGCTGCGGAGGCTCGAAGGCCGTATAGGCGCACTGAACAGTGAGCGGGCCGTGGCGGCGGCGCGGCGCGACGCCGCGGTGACCGCGCGCGATGCCGCCGCGGACCGTTTCCGGTATCTGCTGCGGCTGGGCTTTCCGGCCGACGCGGGGGCCGAGGCCGATGTGCGGGCCGGGGAAGGGACGAAGGCCACGCTGGAGACGGCCCGCACGATGGGGGCGCTGTGGCCGTCCGTGCCGTACGAGCCGAAGAACCTCGCCGACGCGCTCGGGCGGCTCAGCGAGACCGTGCACGCGAGCCGTCAGGCGCTCGGTGAGCGGGCCGACCTCGCCCTGGAGACACATGACGACGTGCAGGTTCTCTCCGCCGCGATGGACGGCGTACGCATGGGGGCAGCGGGCCTGCTCGCCGCGTTGACTGCGGAGCGCGACCGCAGCCGGGACGAGATCACCACCGATGAGCGCGAGCTGTTCGACCGCACCCTCACGGGCAACACCCGGCGCCATCTCGCGGCGCGTATCCGGCAGGCCAACGAGCTGGTCGACGCGATGAACGCCCGTCTGGAGCGGGTGCGTACGGCGTCCCGGGTCGCCGTGCGTCTGGTGTGGCAGGTCGATCCGGGTCTCCCGCCCGGCACCAGGGCCGCCCGCGACATGCTGCTGAAGGACCCGGTACGGATGTCGGACGGGGACCGTGAGGCGCTGCACCGGTTCTTCCGCGAACGGATCGAGGAGGCGAAGGCGTCCGACACCGCGAAGAACTGGGAGGAGCAGCTGACGCGGGTGCTGGACTACACGGCGTGGCACCAGTTCGTGGTGAAGCTGGACCGGGCCAACGGGCAGGGCTGGCAGCTGCTCACGAAGAAGCTGCACGGCGCGCTGTCCGGCGGGGAGAAGGCCATCGCGCTGCATCTGCCGCTGTTCGCAGCGGTGGCCGCGCACTATCAGGCGGTGCCGCGGGCGCCCCGGCTGATCCTGCTGGACGAGGTGTTCGTCGGGGTCGACTCCACCAACCGGGGCCAGGTCTTCGAGCTCCTGTGTTCGCTCGACCTCGACCTCATGCTCACCTCGGACCACGAGTGGTGCACGTACCGGGAGCTGGACGGCATCGCCGTGCACCAGCTGATCACCGGGGGCGGGGGCCCCGACGACGACGCGGTGACCACGGCCCGCTTCGTGTGGAACGGCGCGGATCTGGTGGCGGACGAGGTGCCGGTAGCAGCAGCGGCACCGGCACCGCACGAGGAGGAGGCGCCGCTCCAGGAGGAGGCGCCGCACGAGGAGGAGACACCGCCCGTGCCGTCGCCCCGTGAGGAGCAGGGGTGAAGCATCCGCTGGACCGACCCGAACTGGCCCCGCTGTGGCAGGCGTTCCACGCACGGCTGTCCGCCGGGCAGCCGGTCACGAGGGTACGGATCGGGCCGCTGGACGAGGCCGCCCGGAGCGCGCTCGCGGATCTCCTCGGCCTCGACCGGCTCCCCGGTCCGCAGCCCACGGTCCCCCTGGCCCGGCTCGACGAGGCGCTCCTCGACAGCTGCGGCCAGGACACCCGCTCCGTGGTGGCCGCGATAGTCGGCCCGCTCGGCGACCGGGCGGCGGACCGCGCCTCCGAGGCCGCAGGCCGCGCCGCCCTGTGGGAGTGGTTCACCACGCACCCGGTCGTCCTGGCGCAACCCGCGCTCGACGCCTGGGTGACCCCGGTCCGGCGGGCCGGGGTGATCGGCGGTTCCGTACCGGCGACCCGGCGTGCGCTCGGCGACGCACTGCGTGTCCTGGCCGGACTACCGGCTCGCGGAGAGCCGTTGCCGGTCTTCGCGACCCGTATGCTCGACGACTCCCACGCACTGGACGACGGCACCCGCCTCTCCTCCCTGGTACTGCGCGCCCTGTGCGCCCTCTACGGCGTCCCCGCACCCGAGACGGCATCGGACCGGCGCTCCCTGTGGTCGCGGGCGGGGATCGCGGACGACGCGCTCTCCACGACGGTGCTCACCGCAGGCATGCACCCCACCGGCCGGGGCCCGGTGGCCCGCGCGCTCACCGCGTTCTCGGCCGCCGGGCACGCCTCCCACCTCACGCTGGCGCAGCTGCGCACCCCCGGCGACCTCCAATTCCCGCGCACCACCGTGCACATCACCGAGAACCCCAGCATCGCGGCCCTGGCCCTTCAGCGCTTCGGGCCGTCCTGCCCGCCCCTGGTGTGCACCTCGGGCTGGCCGAACAGTGCGGTGGTTCTCCTGCTCGACCGACTCGCCGAGGCCGGTGCACCCCTGCGCTACCACGGCGACTTCGACGGGGAGGGTCTGCGCATCGCCGCCCACGTACTGGCCCGGAGCACCGCAGGACCGTGGCGCATGTCCACGTCCGACTATCTCGCGGCACACGCACTCTCGCCCTCGGGGCCGGACGCCGGGCGGATCACCGACGCCCCCTGGGACCCCGGCCTCGCCCCGGCTCTCGCGGACCGGGGGACGGCCGTGCTCGAAGAGCATGTGGCCGAGGAGCTGCTGACCGACCTGGCCAGGTTGTGCGCCGATCGTCAGACCGGGTCCACCCAAGGTCTACCCGCAAGTAACTCCCGCTGATTGGATGTGTGTCGCCGGTTCACCCCCCATCAGCAGAACCTGGAGACCCAGTGCCGCACATCTCGCTCCGCCGCCTCTCGGGCGTGACTCTGTCCGCCGCGCTCACCGCGGTCACGCTCGTTGCCGGTGCACCCCCGGCTTCGGCCTCGGCAACCGCTTCGGCCGCCGAGACGCCCTCGCTGCGCGTGCTCTCGTACAACGCGTTCCTTTTCAGCACGAGCCTCTATCCGAACTGGGGCCAGAGCCACCGGGCCACGGAGATACCGAAGACGTCGTTCTTCCGCGGCAATGATGTCGTCGTCGTCCAGGAGGCGTTCGACAACGCGACCTCCGACGCGCTGATCCGCAACGCCTCCGCCGAATACCCGTACCGCACTCCCGTGGTGGGCCGGAGCACGAGCGGCTGGGACGCGACGCACGGCTCCTACTCCGCGGCGACTCCGGAGGACGGCGGCGTCACCGTACTCAGCAAGTGGCCGGTGATCCGCAAGGAGCAGCACATCTTCAAGGACGCCTGCGGCGCCGACTGGTGGTCCAACAAGGGCTTCGCCTACGCCGTGCTGAACGTCGACGGCACCCGCGTCCATGTTGTGGGCACCCACGCCCAGTCGACCGATCCCGGCTGCGCGGCCGGTGAAGCGGCGCAGAAGCGCAGTCTCCAGTTCAAGCAGATCGACGCCTTCCTGGACGCGAAGAACATCCCGGCATCCGAACAGGTCATCGTGGCGGGCGACTTGAACGTCGACTCGCACTCCGCCGAGTACGCGTCCCTCCTCGCCGACGCCGGTCTCGCCGGAGCGGACGCCCGGACGGGGCACCCGTACTCCTTCGACACCCAGGACAACTCGATCGCCGCCGAGCGCTACCCGAACGACCCCCGCGAGGACCTCGACTACGTCCTGCACCGTGCCGGGCACGTGAAGCCGGCGGGCTGGACGAACGAGGTGATCAAGGAGCAGAGCGCCCCCTGGACCGTGTCCAGTTGGGGCAAGTCGTACACGTACACGAACCTCTCGGACCACTACCCGGTGGTCGCGTCGGGACAGTGACGGCGATGGTGACGGCGATGGTGACGGCGATGGTGATGGTGACAGCTACCGTGACCGGCATCGGTGGATAATCGGACACCACCGTCCGCCACACCCCACGCCGTGAGCCGTACCGAAGGAACCTCTCCATGGGCCCCGCACTCCAGCCGTTCCAGCTCCTGCCGGGAGCGGCCGGGTCGCCGGTGCTGCTTCACGTACCGCACTCCTCCCGCATCGTCCCCGAAGAGGTACGGGCCGGGATCGTGCTGGACGACGGGGCCCTGGAGCAGGAGACCGACCACATCACGGACTCCCACACCGCGGAACTGGCGGCGCTGGCGGCGGCAGCCGCACCCGTGGAGCCCTGGAGGTTCGTCAACGGGCTGTCGAGGCTGGTCGTCGACCCGGAGCGCTTCCCCGACGAGCGCGAGGAGATGCTGGCCGTCGGCATGGGCGCCGTCTATACGCACACCACGCACCGCGAGCGGCTGCGCGCCCCGGACGTCGATCCCCAGCCCCTGATCGACCGCTACTTCCACCCCTACGCCGCGGCGATGACCGCGGCCGTCGACGAACGGCTCGCCGCCACCGGGCGGGCCGTCGTCATCGACGTCCACTCCTACCCCACCGCCCCGCTGCCCTACGAACTGCACGGCGCGGGGCCGCGTCCGCCGGTCTGTCTGGGCACCGATGCCTTCCACACGCCGCCCGAGCTGGTGGCCGAGGCCGAGAAGGCGTTCGCCGGGTTCGGCGGTACGGGGCTCGACAGCCCCTTCCCCGGTACGTACGTGCCGCTGAAGCATTACGGCAGGGACCCGCGCGTCACCGCGCTGATGATCGAGATCCGGCGCGATGTCTATATGCGGGAGCCAGGGGGCACGGCCGGTTCCGGCCTGACCTCCCTGGCTGCCGCGCTGGCCGCGCTGGTGGGTGCGCTGTCCCGGGGCGACGGCCGGCCGGGGCGTGCGAGGTCCCGACCGCTCAGGCCTTGACCTCGGACGCCGCGACGGGCCGGTCCGCCGGAGCGGGCACGGACCCGGACGCGGCAGCCGTGGGGCGTACGGGGATGAAGGAGGCGACGACGGCTGCCGCGAGGCCGACACCGCAGCCGATCATCAACGCCGCACGGAAGCCGTCCTCGGACGGCAGAAGGAATCCGCCGAAGTCCGTCGTCATCTGCGCGAGCACCACGCCCATCACGGCGGCGGCCACGGAGCTGCCGATCGAGCGCATCAGCGTGTTGAAGCTGTTGGCCGACGCGGTCTCCTCCGGCGGCACCGCACCCATGATCAGGGCGGGCATCGCCCCGTACGCCAGGCCGACGCCCGCGCTGCAGACGATGGTCACGACGAGCAGCCCCCAGGTCGAGCCGAGGAGCAGCAGCGCGGAGGCGTAGCCGACGGAGATGACCAGGCTTCCCACGGCCAGGGTGACCTTGGGGCCGCGGGCCGCCGAGAGCTTGGCGCCCAGCGGCGCCAGCACCATCATCATCAGTCCGCCCGGGGCCATCCACAGGCCCATGGCCATCATCGACTGGCCCAGGCCGTAGCCGGTGGCTTCCGGCAGCTGGAGCAGCTGGGGCACGACCAGCGCCTGTGCGTACATCGCGAAGCCGACCAGGATCGAGGCCGCGTTGGTCATGAGGATCTGGGGGCGTGCGGTCACCCGGAGGTCGACCAGCGGCTCGTCGCTGCGCAGTTCCCACCACGCCCAGGCCAGCAGCACGACGATCGCGGTGGCGAACAGTCCGAGGGTGGTTCCGCTCGTCCAGCCCCAGTCGGAGCCCTTCGACACGGCGAGCAGCAGGGAGACGAGTCCGGCGCCCAGGCCGGCCGCGCCCAGTACGTCGAAGCGTGCCGAGCCGGTACCGGCCCGCCCGTCGGGCACGAAGAGCATGGCGAGTACGGCGACCAGCAGGCTCAGCGCGGCGGCGACCCAGAACAGCACACGCCAGCTGGCGTGCTCGGCGACGGCCGCGGAGAACGGCAGACCGAGCGCGCCTCCCACACCCATGGAAGCGCTCATCAGTGCGATGGCCGCACCCAGCCGCTCGGCCGGGAGCACGTCGCGCAGGAGGCTGATGCCCAGGGGCACCACGCCCATGCCGAGGCCCTGCAGCCCGCGCCCGACGATCATCGGCACGACGGATGAGGCGAGCGCGCAGACCACCGAGCCCAGGACGAGCGGGACGGTGGAGACGAGCAGCATGCGCCGCTTGCCGTACATGTCACCGAGCCGCCCGGCCACGGGCGTCGCGACGGCGGCCGACAGCAGGGTGGCGGTGATCACCCAGGACGCGTTGGACGCACTGGTGTCCAGCAGCTTCGGGAGGTCCCCGATGAGTGGCACCACCAGGGTCTGCATGATCGCGGCCACGATTCCCGCGAGTGCGAGCACCCCGACGACCCGCCCGTGGCGGACGTCGGGCTTGGAGCTGACCACTGTGTTTCTCCCTCGGCTGTCCTCGGACCCTCGACCGGACCCAGATGTGCACTCTACACACATCATGCATGATGCATATCCGGATACCATGCATCATGTGCGGAAGGGCTGGCGAGGGCAGCCCGTACCGGAGCGAGCCAGGAGCCGAAGGATGCCTCGCGTGAACAAGCCAGTTCATCTGATCGAATTCGAGACCATGCTGCTCGGGCGGCATTCGCATCTGTTCAATCCCCGTACACGGCAGACCGGCGGTCGCCTGGACCGCAGCGCCTATCTCCTGCTGAGCCGCATCGAGATGGACGGCCCGATGTCCATCGGCCAGCTCAGCGACGCCTTCGGCCTGGACGCCTCCACGCTGAACCGGCAGACCGCGGCCATGCTGCGCGCCGGCGTCGTCGAGCGCATCGCCGACCCGGACGGCGGGATGGCCCGCAAGTTCAGCATCACCGCCGAGGGCAAGCACCGGCTGGACGCCGACCGCGCCGACTACACCCAGGGCCTGGGCAGGGTCCTGGAGAACTGGACTCCCGAGGAGGTTGCCACCTTCGCCGGCTTCCTCACCCGCTTCAACAGCGACATCGAGCGCCTGGACGGGCACCCCTGGCCGCGCCCCTGAGGCATCGCGAACGAGCCATGCACCGCACCGCGAAGACACCGGAAAGACGGCCGGGAGAGGCGCGGCGCATTGCATCACTTCGTCACGGACCCGACACGCGGGCGAGGCGGAGGAGAAGACATGAACGGTACGTCGGACGGTGGTCGGTGGAGACGGTTATGGGCGGGGTGTGTTCCCCTCCTTGCCGCGATCTCCGCCGGTGCCCTGCTGACGGCGCCCTCGGCGACGGCAGCGCAAGCCGCACCCGCGGCGCAAGTGGCGCCGTGTCCGGAGCTGCCGTGCGAGGGATCGGACCCCGGGGCCGTCACCGCATGGCAGACGGGCGGCGCTCCGAAGCTCGTCAAGGAGGCGGTCCTGGCCTCGGGTACCCGTATCAAGCTGTATACGGGCAAACCCGCCTGGGACACCGCCGGAACGGTCTACTCCTGGGCCGAGGTGACCCTCACCGGCACCACCCAGGGGCGCGGCTGGCTGCGGACCGAGGAGAATCTCGGTGACGGCATCAACATCAAGTCGTCCCTGGAACACCCCCGCTCGTACCGCGACACCACTGGCACCACCGGCATGTTCCTGTACGACACGATCAGGTACGGGGTCGTGTACGCCAACGGCGCGTGCGTCACGGACGGCAAGGAGACGGGGTGCGTCAACGCCACCTCGTCCGAGGTCGTGCCCAACGGCCCGTGTACGGGCTGGTGTTCCGACGCCGATCCGACCGCCATCGCCGCATCCGACTGGTCCTACGTCGACCGCTCCGACCTCGACCGCGTGGCACTGCCCTCCGGAGCCTCCGTCCGGAAGGTCGACGGGCGGCTGAAGCAGGGCAGCTACCTCGGCTGGGCCGAGGGCCAACTGACCTCCTCCGGAGGCAGGTTCTGGCTGGAGGCATGGCAGGGCGCCGGCCGCTGGGGCGAGGTGTACACCGAGTTCACGCCGGAGGGCGCCTCGCGCACCACCTCCGGTGCGACCCGCGCCTACTCGTGGCTCCCTGAGCTGCGCGCCTGCGTCAGCGACAGCAGCGGCACCGCGTGCACCCGCGACCCGGACGCCACGACGACCGCCCCGGCCCAGGCACCGTGCGCCACGCTGCCCTGCGCGGGCGTCGACTCGACGACCGTCACGGAATGGATGCCGAACTACGAACCGCGCCTGGTGGAGGACGCCAACGTCTACCAGGGCGGCCGGCTGAAGATCTGGGAAGGCCGTCCCGCCTGGGACCCGCACCACATGTACTACTGGGGCGAGGCCGAGCTCCCGACGGGCCGCCCGGGCGTCTTCGCCACCCTGATGACACACAGCACCCCGGGCGCCGACTCACGTGCCCAGCGGCCGGTACCCGTCGCCGGGTCCCGGCTCACGGCAACCGGCAGGACGAAGATGTTCGCCCTGGACCCCCTGTCCGGCAAGGAGATCGCCGGACTGGTCGTCGACGGCAGGAACTGGGCGTTCGCGACCCAGCAGGGCAACAACATGAGCATGAGCGACCAGGAGGGGACGATGGGCCCCTGCGCCCCCGGCGAGGCATGCGAGGACGTGGCCCCCGCCACGGTCACACAGTGGGACTCGGTCGCCACGGACTGGTCGACGGCGAAACTCCCCGGCGGACAGCAGGTCACCCTCAGCGGCTCCCGCCCCGTCTGGTCGGTCACCGACTACTACGCCTGGGCCCACACGACGGCCACGGGTACGACGGTGTGGCTGGAGGACAAGGCTCCCGGAGGGACGTACACGAAGGTCGCCGCCGAGAAGATCATGAAGGCGACGAGCGGGCAGTCGGTACGGGCCTGCATCAGCGACGGCACCGCGACGGCGTGCACCAAGCCTCTGCTGTAGCGGGCACCGGAGAACTCCCGGAGTGGCTCAGCCACCCCGGGAGTCTCTTCGTATCCCTGTGGTCAAGCCCCGAAATACCAAATTCAGCGATGGAACCGCCGGCGGGGACGCCAGAGCACATGAGCCATCAGGATGTGTAGCTTTCCAACGTACCCGTTCGCCGCACATCCAGCGTTGCGCAGTGAAAACCACCTCCCAGGGATCGACCCTGGCGCCATGGAAGAGGAGCGCAACTAATTCCCTTCTTCTCCAGCAGGCGAATGAGTCCGGTTTGCGATTTTTCGACCACTACCAATTCCGGAGAAATGCTTAGGAGATTCATGCTGATCCAAGGCGAGCTGAAGGAGTAGCCTAAAAATCCGGTATCCACCGGCTCCGGGGCCAGGATCACTTCCCAGCTGCGCAGCACGTCCGGAATCGTCTTTTCGCTGACACGTGCAGGATTTACAAGCAAGAGGCCCGGGCGGAGCGCCGAAATTGTTGTGTCGATATGCGTCGACTTGTAGATGTTTTCGCAGGGATGAACGCGATATCTGTCCCCAAGGGTCGTCTGAAGCCATCTAGCTCCACTCAGATTTCCAGAATCAGACACAAGGTAGAGGATGTCACTACCGAGGCGCAGGCAATTGGCAGCATCGAACACCGGCTCTTCCTCGAGAACAGCGAGCAGTGAACGGTCAAGCCTGTTGTAGCCAGATTCCTTCAACTCCGGTCTAGGCGCAGAGATCCATCGAGCACCACTTTCCATGTACTCCCGAAGTATCTTCCGATAAGCCAGCGACTCGTACTGACGGGAGCGAAGTGACATCGGCGTCTCAATAATGGTTCTTCCGACAGCCAAGAGCGTATCTCGTGGGCAAAACGTGTGCATCCCATCGGAATTCCAATCCGGGGTCGAGTACTCTCTCGAATGATCAAGTGCGACAGGCCGACGGACCCTGATTCCTTGCGACTCCAGCAAGGCCATCAATCCAGCGATGTCCTCCTCGGCCTCGGCTATACATCGAGGATCGAAGGGGCCCACGGGAATCGCCGAAAGGTCCGAACATCGGATTGTGTGTTGGCCCCTGTCGGAACTGGGAACCCGAGCTCCCAAGGCGGTGCCGACGATCACCTCCTCAAGTGGGCTCCATTCATCATGGACAGACACCAACGAGTTACTCATGCGGGCCCGTTTCCTTTAGTGGTGACAAACCGGAAGGCGGAACAACGAGCCGGGAACCATGTCCGACGTAACGTGCATCGGGTCGCACAAGTGGCTGCCCGGTCGCTCGCTCCTCAAGGATATGTGCGATCCATCCGACTATTCGGTAGCAGACATGCAGTGGCGCGGACAGGTCAACCGGCAATCCGAGCGACTCGTAAAGGAGTCCGCCAAAGAGATCGTAGTTCGGTTGGGCACCGTCCCGCCTTGAGCAGGCAGCGTCGTACATCGCATTGACCTTTTCCAGCCCGTTCACATTGCCTTCATTTAGTGCAACCTGAGTTGCGACCTTCCGGTAGGGCGCCAGACGCGGATCACCCGCTCTCCCGTAGATTGCATGTCCAATACCGTCGACCAATGCGCCGTCATCCAAACGACGCTCGACGAACGCCTTGACGGCGTCCGACCCCTCCAGACTCGCCAGCTGCGCATAGGCTGTTTCCGAGGCGTATCCATGACGCGCACCCGAGAACACACCAGCTGCGGCGGCAACAGCTGCATGAACGGTAGTGTGAGCGCTGCTCGCCACCAGGCACGCATAGGTTGACGCCGTGGTGCCATTATCCGCGTGAATAATGAAGTCCCTGGTTATGGCGTCAATGTTTCGCCCGCTCGCCGGAAGACCGAACATGTGCAACATGTTCTCTACGTGCGAAAACTCCGGCTCAGGCGCTATGGGCTCCTTCCCCTGCCGAAGCATGTGATAGGCACTGAGCAACGCAGGGAGCTGAGCGATAAGATCCATGCCGACCTCTCCGACTTCCTCCAAGGGCTGAACGGAAAGACCATTCCGAACCGCAGAGATCTCGGCATTCAGGAGCGATACCGCGGTCACGAGGGCAGATAGGGGATGCGCGCCAAGACGTGCACAGAGACGAAGGGTCTCCATAGCCGCTGGTGAGATTTCCCTCCGCTGCGCCAATTGCTGCCGAAAGGCGAGTGCCTGGGCGTCATCCGGCAGCTCACGATTCAGCAGGAGGTACGACACCTGTTCAAAGGTTGCATTGCTCGCAAGCAGATCGGTTAAGTCGTATCCACAATAGGAGAGGGAGCCGTTACCTACATCGCTATTCGCGATGGAAGTCTCCGTAACAAGCAAACCCCGGAGGCTTCGATTCACCTGCCGCGAGCCCGTACGCCCGTGCGCGAAAGCCAGGATGCCTTGAATGGAGCGCAGCTCATGGTCGTGTCCGGGGCCGATCTGCGTACCCAGCCGAGTTTCCAGGGCCACCACGACACCGATATGGCCCAGAGAATCCCAGCTGTCTGGATCGTGCAAATGCGAATCATCGGATATGTTGCTGGGATCTTCGCCCAGGGCTTGCGCCACCAGCAACTTCACATCGTCCAGGGACAGCTTCGATGAAGCGACCTCGGTAGGGCGCAGAGATTTCTCCAGGAGCTCCACCACACACTTGCGGTCTATCTTGCCATTTGTATTCAGGGGCATTGCGTCCAGATTAACAATCTTTTGCGGGACCATATAGGGTGGCAAAACTTGCTCCACGGCATCAACGCTCACGGAAGAGCCAGTTATTGCAGCAACAACAAATTTCGGTTCGTTCGGCGGCCAGGGAACGGTGACCGCATCGGTCGCACCCAGCTTTCTCAGCGCGGCCTCGGTATCGCCCAACTCAATACGGTAGCCACTGATCTTTACCTGATGGTCATTGCGGCCGACGTAAACTATCGTCCCATCGCCTGAAACCTCACATATGTCACCGGTCTTGTAGTATCTTCTAACCTCACCAAACTCGGATCGAAGCAAAAAGCAATGACCACTCCGGTCGCTATTGAGATAGCCGGAAAAGATTTGAGGCCCTGCAATACACAGCTCTCCCCTGCCTCCTATCGCAACATCAAATCCTGCTTCGTCAACAATGACGACATGATGACCCGCGTAAACGTGGCCGATTGGAACCAGGCCGTTGACACATCGCTTCGGTGAAGTATCTGGATTCCATATATATTCGGAAACCGAAATCGTGGCCTCGGTCGGGCCATACATATTGACTACAGCCGAGTTGTGTGCAGCTTGCTGCCAGGCGGAAGCAACGTATTCAGGAAGTGCCTCACCGCAGAACAGGCTGTATCGCAGACTCGGCAGGCTGCGCGGGCTCAAGGCTGCGCCGCTTATCAGAGCCTTGGCGACGGAGGGCACAGAGAGCCAAACGCTCACCCTGTTCTCGTTGATGAAATGAACAGGGCTGGAAATATCTTGCGGTCGCATCGTGATTGCAGAGGCACCGCTCTCCCATGCCATAAAGGGACAAAATATCGATAGGTCAAAAGTGGAATCGAAGGTGAGCGCGAAGACATCCTCGTGGCCAAAATCGTATCGACGCACAGCAGAATCTACGTAGGCCGTCAAGCTGCCGTGAGATATTGGAACACCCTTTGGTCGCCCACTACTACCTGACGTGAACATGACGTAAGCAACGTCAGCGGCTCTCGGTTGCGCGATTTCATCCAGGGGCAGCGGAGGCGCTTTTGCGAGATCGACTGCGTCGACAATGGGGGCTCCGATTCTCCTGCTGAGCGGCCTACCCAGTCCCTCCGGAAGAAATACAGTGGGCTTCGTTTTCAGGAGATCAAAGATGTCGCTCAGCTCTTTCGCGGCCTCGCTGTCAACGACGATAACTGAGATACCGGCTTGCGTGATCATTTCCGCCAAACGCTGAGCGGGGAACTTTGGGTTCAACGGAACGAATGCGATGCCCGCCAGCAGAGCGGCTATCTTTCCCACATGTTCAGCTGCACCCGTGTGAACATAGATGCCCATGCCCTGCACCGGCTGTGAAGTCATGCACTCGCGCAGCCGAGAGGCCCATCGACGCGCTTCTTCTAATACTTCCGCGTACGACCATCCCTGACCGTCGTGAATCAGAGCTGCGTGATTGGGGCGCGCATTTGCGCTCTCCAGGAAGCCCGACACCAAGCCGGTCACCTTGTGTGCCGATGAATCCCGATTGAAAGATACGCCGTCCACCTACTTCAGCTCCCGTGTGGTCTTGCCCTGCAACGGTAGGTAGTTCACGGTATTGCGTCGGCCCCTGACGTCAGATTGTGCGCAATTCAGAGCCGATGCAGGCGGTGGCAAAGTTCCTTCGCGTAGACCTCCCACGGGTCGCGAGCGGCGTTATGGCACCCGTCAAGACTGAGGCGAGCCTCTGTTGAAGATGCAGTACTCGGTCCGGCCGGCGGGAACTGTCTGATTCTTTATGGGCGGTCGGGTGATCCCTTCAGTCGGCGGTCATGCCGTCGCCGTGTTAGCAGGGTCCCGGCAAAGTGGCGCGGTGTCCATAGACCGTTTGAGAGCGCGTGGTGGTGAACAGGTCTGTAGCTCGATGGCCGGGGCTTCGGCGAAGTCAGCCGGCGTCCGCGTCCTGACCGGTGACCAGGTTGGGCGCTCCAGACCGGACACGCACAACCGTCACGGACCTCCGAAATCCGCAGGACGAAGGTCTGCACGGTCAACAATCTGCTCGCCACTGCGCCGTCGGCACTCGCGCGGGCCGGCGCTTGTAGGTGGGGCGTTCCTGGTCGTAGCCCAACTCGGACGCGCCGACCAAGGTCATCGGGTACAGCTCCGCCCTGCACGGCTCCGGGCCGCGCGTCCACGATGCGGAGACGGAGGAGGCCGAACTACGTGCGCACCATGCACACCTTCAAGGGGCCCGAGTACCGCTACACCACCGTCGTCGGCGTCAACGACCGCGCCCTGCCGAACCCTTCGGCCATCACCCCCGAGGAGGTCGGCCGGCTCCAGCACGAGGCCGACCTCGCCGCGGAACGCTGCCTCTTGTTCGTCGCCTGCACCCGGGCCCGGGACGGCCTCTACGTCTCGTGGGCCGGGCAGCCGAGCCCGTTCGTGGTGGATGCTAGCTCCGGTCACGGTAGCGGGCACAGCCTCCTCACCCTCACCGAAGCGAGCAAACGCAAGCATCTGCAAGCGGTTTCACGATACTTTCACTTTCATGGAAAGGTATAGCTGCTTCAGCTCGTGAGGGCGGCGCGACAAAGGACGTCGTGGTGTGAGGGGTGGACGGGCGACGGGAGGGGAATGGCCTCAACTGCCCGCAGCCCGGCAGGGATGCCTGCGACCGGAATCCTCCTCCCGCCCACAGCAGTGCGGGATGCCCCTGGGCGGGCACTCGCGGAGGGGGCGCGTGATGGCTGACAAGAGGACTCCCGACGACGGAGCCGGCGAGAAGACCGGTCAGTGGGTCGCTGATCTCGCGGAGAAGGTCATGGTGAGCGGCGTAGGGCCGATCACGGGGTCGGCGACCTGGGCCGAGGCCCGTCTTTCGCGTCGGCAGGGTTCCGAGTACCGGGCACCTGGTGACGATGGGCGCCGTTCTCCTGAGGACATGAAGGACGACATCGATGCGGTCATAGCCCGCCTCATCAAGGAGTCCGTGGCCGCGGCCGGGACTCAGGGGTTCGTCACCGGGCTCGGAGGTCTGATCACTGCGGGCGTGATGCTCCCCGCGAACGTGGCCGCGTCCATCGCCATCAACATGAGGATGGCCGGGGCCATCGCACACCTTCGAGGATGGGACGTCCGCGATCCGCACATGCGGACCGTCGCGATGATGCTCGCGATCGGGATGAGCACGCAGAAAGTCCTCGCAACCTTCGGCGTGAAGGTCGGCCAGAAGCTCGGCGAGCAGATGATCAAGAAGATACCGATCGCGATGATCCGGGCGATCAACAAAAAGGCCGGGACCTACCTCGTCGCGAAGTACGGAACCCAGCGCGCCGCGATCACACTCGCCAAGGGTGTCCCGATCCTGGGAGGCCTTGTCGGAGGAGCCGTGGACGCGGGAGCGACTGCTGTCATCGGACGGGCCACGGACAAGGCCTTGCGCGGCGACACCCCGCGGGCCGAGGAACCGGAGTAACGAAGAAGTGAGCCCGGTGGACGAGCGCTCGCCTCTTCCTCGCTGCGCACGGAGAAGCGGACGGAGGACTTCCGGCACTGCCTGCGCTCGTCGCCGCCCAGCCTCGTCAGATCTCGCCGAGATCGCGAGACCTACGATGCTCCGAAGGTCACGATCAGCTACGAAAATGCCACGAGGACCACGACCGTCAGCTCGAGGTCCTCGCTTGCGTATCCCTACGAAGAGTGTCCGAGGGGGACTTGAATCCGCTGAAGGAAACGGCGGGTCGCGGGTTCGAATATCGGTGGGCGAACCGGGAGCGGCGGGAGAGAATTCGCCGATCATGCACACGGGACGTCGGGGGTGGCGATGAGCGGCAGGGTGCTGGCAGAGCGGTACCAGCTGAGTGACGAGCTGGGCCGCGGCACGACGGGGGTCCTATGGCGCGGCTGGGACAAGCGGGCCGGGGGTGCGGTGGCGGTCAGGGTGCTGCCGCCCGCGTACGGCGAGCCGGACGCGCACGCGCGGCTGTCCGCCGCATCGCGGACGCTGGGGAAGGTGCAGGACCGGCGCGTAGTCGATCGCGTGCACGTCCGCGCACGCCTTTACGTACTTGGAGTCCTCATACTGCTCCCCCGGCATGAAAGCGGGAGTGCCGAGCCGTGACCCCGTCTGTGTCAGGGCGTCACTGAAGTCCTGCCGCTCCGCGAGCACAGCAGTGGCTGTGACCTGGTCGGGAGTCAAGCCACCGTTGAGCGCGCGGTCGAGTTCCGCGGCTGCCTACGGAAACCGGGTCTGCAGGCTATTGGTGACAGATACGCGCTGACCGGCCGGTGATCGGGACGTTCGGGCACTTCCACCAGACCCGCCTTCTGGAGCTTTGCGCCAGCCTCTCCGGGGTATGGGGGCGTTGGCCTCGTGGTCGAATTCAGCGAACAGGTCGGGCAGACTGGCCAGATGGTTCGATACCGAAGCGCGTCTGCCCGCGCAGTAACGGGCTGCCGTTTTTCTGCGCTGTCCGCGCGACGACAGGGGTGTTCCAGACGTGGTCCGGGCCTTCAGGGCAGCGCCACATGACGGCCTCCCGAGTGCTGGCCATGACCTGGTCTGGTGTGCGGCCGTGGTTCAGGGCGGGTCGAGCTTTGTGGCCAGGTGCCACGACACGGCGGTACTGCTTCCTGGGCGCACATCTTCGGACAGCATCCGCAGATCGGGCTGAAGGCGTCCGCGGCTCCGGTGACTCCCTACCCGCGGGCGGAAGTCGCCCACTGGCTGATCTGGGCACAGAGCCTGCCCACCGCGGCCCAGCGGCGTAATGCCTGTCGCTCTTCTGCCTCGGTATCGGGTGCGGCCTCGCCGTCGAGGACCTTGTGTACGTTCAGGGGCGGGATATCGACGCGGGCCCCACCGGGCGGGCGCTGGTCAAGGTTCACGGGCGCCGGCCCTGCACCGTCGTGTGCCGTTACGTCTACGAGGAACTGCTCCTGGCGGAGACTGCAGACATCCCGGCAGAGGCGTACGTGTTCCGGCCGGACTGGCAGAACCGCACCAGTAAGAACATCGCATCGGACTGGCTCGCCAAGTACCCGCGGATCATCGGCCGTTGCGACGGTGCGGTATTGCAGACCCAGCGGCTGCGCACGACCTGGGTCGTCGATCTGCTGAATGCGGGCATTCCGCTGAAGGTGATTCTCAAAGCCTCGGGGCTCGCGACGCTGCACAGCCTCTCGCGCTACCTCGTCTTCCTCCACGACGTACCCGAAACAGAGGCATCCGATCTGTTGCGGGGAGCGGCGGCATGAGCAGGAAGAACCCGGAGAACAAACCTGCCGGCGCACCGGCCTCGCCCTACACCCAGCACCGCAAGCCCCCGGCCGTACCCTCAACGATCGCGAGGTGAACAAGGTCTTCGATCTTGTGCGGCAAAGCGGCGCATTGGAGCGCATCCCCGCGGACGGCCGCAGGCCGGGACCTAAGGGCATGCCCTTCCGCACCGTACTGATCGGCCTGATCCTGTCGCAGTACACGGGCAAGAGCGCAAACATCGACGACGCCTGGGAGACACTTTTCTTTGCGCTGTCTCCCGGGTCCAAAGCCCTGCTCGACGTTCCCGACATCGACCTGAACATCCCTGAGGGCGCCACCGACGAAGAGATCGACGACATCGCGCACAAGCAGTACGCGATGCCGAAGCGCGTCTACCGGTCCTGGACGTCGATGACCAAGCGCCTCGACCCGGCGCCGCACGACCGCCGCAAACGGCTGACCCTCCACGAGGCCAAGAAGATCCGGCGACAGTGGAATGCCCGCGCCAACAGGGACACCGTGCGCAACCTGGAAGCCATCGCCCGGACCTGATTCTCGCTCCGGTCATGACCTCCTACCAGCGTGGCGACTTCGCCCGCTGGCACGGGCACATCGCGGTCGACGACACTCCGGTTCCGGTCTGGGGCAAAGAGCCGGACTACCGCAAGGACCGGGCCTCGCTTGAGATCACCGCCGGGATGTACGTGAAGGGAGGAACGCCGAAGCGGCCGCCGCGTCCCGCCGGAGCTGGGGCCCCCACGAACACCGGCACCCGACGCGGCACAGCGAACAAGCCAGCGACTCAAAGTGAACCGACACGGAAGACAACCAAGGCACCGGAGAAGAATGAGTTCCCCTACGCCATGATGGCCGCGTTCCCCGGCCACGGCGACCTCGCCGGCGCCTACGCTGCGGTCTGTCTCGGCATGATCCTCCACACCCTGGGCACCGAACCGGGGCCGGCGGCCCTCCGCGCCATCCAACCGGCTTTTGAACGAGGCATGGTCAAAGACCTCTTCTGCGCTGACCGAGGCATCTCCCAGGCCAAGCCCCACCACCTGCATCTGCAGCTGCTCAAGCTCGGCCTCAGCGCGATGAAGCACTACAACGACGACAAGGTCGACCGGCAAGGACAGTTCCGAGGCATGGAGCTGGTCGGCGGCGAGTTCTACTGCCCGATGATGCCCACTCCGCTCGTCACCGCAGGCACCACTTACATCAACAGCCGCACGGACGAGGACCGCGCCCACGCACTCATTTGATCCAGTCCCGAAAGGACTTCCCGGCCAAGGTCAAGGAGTACGGCCCCGCAGGTGACCAGCGTCGACAGTGCCCGGCCCTCGGACCACACGCCACGGTCACCTGCTACCGCCGTCCCCAACCGCGACCGTCCACCATCGTCGACCTCGACGCCCCCGCTGTCCGCACCCCAGCTGCCCTGCCCACCATCCCCAAGCCCAAGCGGGACACCAGCACCTACCCCGACATCTGCACCGGGAAGAGCATCACTGTCCCAGGCACCGTGTTGGCCAAGTGGCGTCAGAAATAAGCCCTGTTCACCCCTCTGTAGCAAGAGGCCTGGTCCGGGCTGCGCAGCCAGAACGAGGGCGGCAACGGCAACCTCAAGAAGTCCGCCCTCGATAGCATCGACAACCCCCAGTTTCGCCTGCCCCACGGCCACGTCGCGCAGACACTGCTCAACGCCGTGATCATCTTCGTGGCGAATCAGCACGCCGCGTACCGCCCCCCAAAGCGGCCAGCCCGCCGACCCACCCCGGTCGGAACCGCTTCCGGCCGGGCAGGCCAAGCCTCCGCCACGTGAGTAACGCACCCCCGCCCCACCCCACCCCCTGAAAACCCCACATGCCTGGACCTCGGCCACCAGCCGTGGCGCAGGCATGTCCTGCTTCCGAAGGTGAAAGGTGCAGCACCCGGACCGCCACCGCACCAACCCCTCACCGAGCCGATCACACGACCCGACTGCCCCAGGAACGACGAAAAACCGGTGAGTCAATGACTCAACCGGCAATTCGTGAACGTATCGAGGACGATCTCGTGAACGTCCCAGTCAGTGTCCGAGGGGGGACTTGAACCCCCACGCCCGATAAAGGGCACTAGCACCTCAAGCTAGCGCGTCTGCCATTCCGCCACCCGGACAAGGTGTCTGTCGTTCGCGGTGTGTTCCCCGCGGCGACAAAGAAAACAATACCAGGGGTTTGGCGTGCCTCTCACCTGCGTTTTCGGTGGTCAGTGCGGTGCGGGGAACTTCGGGAAGCCGATCGGGGGCCACACCGCCCGACGCGCGTACGTTCCGTGGCCTGCCGTGTACGGCGCGTCGTCACGGCTACCTTCGCGAGCATGAGTGATCGCGGCTACCGACGGCCCCGCCCGCTGTCCCCCGTGCGTGAGCATCTGCGCGACACGTTCTGGTTCGCACCGACCCTGGGGCTGCTGGCCAGCTTCGCGCTGTGGTGGATCGTCTCCACCCTGGATACGGAGATCATTGCCCGCCTTCAGGACGATGAGGCGTACGAGCAGGTCAGGGAGCTGATCTCGTTCGTCGCGGATACGAAGACGATCGTCACCACGATCAGCTCGGCGATGATGACCTTCATCGGTGTGGTCTTCAGCATCTCGCTGGTGGCCGTCCAGATGGCCGCCGGGCAGCTCACGCCCCGGGTGGTGCGGATCTTCGTACGGAGCCGGATCAGCAAGCTCACGCTCACGGTGTTCCTGGCGACGTTCTCCTTCTCGCTGCTGGTCCTGAGCTCGTACGAGAGCGAGACCGACCCGCGGCGGGTCACATCCGTGCCCCTGCTGCAGAGCCTGCTGACGCTGGGGATGGTCGGTCTGAGCCTGCTGCTGTTCATCGCCTATGTGAGCTCCACGCTGCGGCTCATGCAGGTCGGTCCGGTCGTCGACCACATCACCCGCCAGTCGTTCCGCGTGCTCGGGCGGATTCCCGTAGGACAGCCGGAGGGGCAACCTCTCGCGGCCGAAACGGCGCAGATCATGCACTGGGGCCGGGCGGGTGTCCTCCACGACGTGAATGTGGCGCGGCTGGTGCGGGCGGCGCGGCGGCAGGGAGTCGTACTGCGGCTGATTCCGCGGATCGGGGACTTCGTGGTGCCGGGCACACCGGTGCTGGCCGTCCACGGTGGGGCCGCGCCACCGCGACGGGCGCTGCGGTACACCGTCTCCGTGGGCGTCGAGCGCACTCTGCACCAGGATCTGTCCTTCGGGCTGCGGCAGCTTTCGGACATCGCACTGCGGGCCCTGTCGACGTCCGTCAATGATCCGACGACCGCCGTGCAGTGCCTGGACCGGATCGTGCAGTTCCTGGCGGCGGTGGTCCACCGTCCGCTCGGAACCGTGCACCACCGGGACGGCCGGGGCGAGGTCAGGCTCGTCCAGGACGTACCCGGCTGGACGGATCTGGTGGACCTCGCCTTCGAGGAGATCCGCTGGTACTCGGTCGGCAGTCCGCAGGTGACGCGGCGGCTGCTGGCCGGCTTCGGGGATCTGATGCTGCTGGCCCCGGAGGAGCGCAGGAAGCCGCTGGTCAGGCACCGTGCGCTCCTGGTGCAGGCGGTGGAGCGCACGGTGCCGGATGCGGCCGAGCGGGAGTTCGCGCTGTTCCCGGACCATCAGGGGATCGGCTGAGGGTGCCGGGGGCGGGAACGGGAGTTACGGCATGAGGTGGTGGTCCGGGAAGTTGCCCGGGAGCCGTTCCGCGCCCCGGCCTTCCGTGACGGCACGGACGAGCAGTTCGCCGCCCACGAAGGCACCGCGCCAGGAGGCGCCGAAGCCGCCGAAGAGTTCGTCACGGTCACCTCGGGAGCGGGGTGTGCCATGGCCGGTCTTGAACGCGCGGATCTGCGGGGCCAGACGCGCGTACGTGGCGGGGTCATCGGTCGAGAGGGTGGCGACCAGGGCGCCGTTCGACGCGTTCATGGCGGCCAGGAGTTCCGCCTCGGTGTCGACCAGGACGATCGTGTCGACCGGGCCGAAGGGTTCCGCGTGGTGGAGCGGGGAGGACGGGGGCGGGTTGAGGAGTGTGACCGGGTGGAGATACGCGCTCGTGTCCTGGCCCGGGAGGAAGCGGGCGTCCGACTCGCGGCCCCGGTGGAGCGGCACGGCGCCCCTGTCGATGGCTTCGGTGACCTGGTCGGCGAGTTCCTTGGCCTTCGCCGCGTTGATGAGCGGGCCGAAGTCCAGGCTGGGGAGCGGGTCGTTCGGGTGCTCCACCGCGAGTGGGTGGCCCGTGCGGAGGGAGCGTACGGCGGGGAGGTACGCGGCCAGGAAGTCGGCGAACAGGGTGCGCTGGACGACGAAGCGGGGGTAGGCCGTGCAGCGCTGCTTGCCGTAGTCGAAGAGCTTGGGGATGACGGCGGTGAGGGCCGGCCAGTCCGTGAAGTTCCAGATTCCCCAGGTGTTCAGGCCCTCCTGTTCGAGGATGTGGCGTTTGCCGAGGTCGGCGACGGCGGTCGCGATACGGGCGCCGGTGTCCCGGCCGCCGACGAAGGAGACGCAGCCGATCTCGGGCGAGCGGACCAGGGGCGCGGAGAGTTCGCTGCCGCTGCCGCTGAGGAGGGTGAGGGGGACGCCCTCGCGGGCGGCGAGGGCGCAGGCCAGGGTGAGGCAGGCGACGCCGCCGTCGGTCGGGGTCTTGGCGATCACCGCGTTGCCGGCCAGCGCCTGTACGAGCATGGCGTGGACCAGCACGGACATGGGGTAGTTCCAGCTGGCGATGTTGGAGACCGGGCCGGGGAGCGGGGTGCGGTCGATGAGCATCCGGTCGATGTGGTCGACGTACCAGCGCACGCCGTCGATGGCCCGGTCGACGTCGGCCTGGGCGAGGCGCCAGGGCTTGCCGATCTCCCAGACCAGGAGCAGGGCGAGGAGCTCGCGGTGCTCGGTGAGGGCGTCGAGGGTGGCCGATACGCGGGCCCGGCGTTCGGGGAGCGGGACGTGGCGCCAGGCGCGGTGCTGGTCGAGGGAGGCGCGTACGGCGTGCGTGGCGGTGACCGCGTCCAGGCGGGGCGGGCCGGTGATGGGGGTGCCGTCGACGGGGCTCGTGGCGGGGAGGGTGCGGCCGTCCTGCTGCCAGGTGGCCTGCCAGAGGTTACGGACGTGGTCGTCCTGGAACGCCTCGGGGGCGGCGGTGAGGCAGCGTTGCCAGGCGTCGGTCCAGGCTGTGCGGGGTTTGAGGGCGAGGGTGGGGGTGGGGGTGGGGGTGGGGGTGGGGGTGGGGGTGGGGGGTGCGGTTGCGTTCGTGGGTGCGGGTGTTGGGGGTGTCATGGGTTCTCCGCTCTCGGTGCACGGTCGGGGCGGGGTGGTCGGTGTGGTCTGCAGGTGGGATGGGCGGTGCGGGTGGGGCGCCTGCGGCCGGCCTGTTCCCCTACCCGCCCCTTCCCGTAACCGGGGCTCCGCCCCGGACCCCGGTCCTCAAACGCCGGACGGGCTGAACGTGCCCGGGCGCGGGGTGGGGCCTGACAGGCTGAAAGGCGCAAGGAGCGTGAGGTGCCCGGCCGGCTGCGAGGTGCCTTGGAGTGATGGTCAGTTGCTCAGTGCGGCCAGTACCAGCCTTGCCGTCTCCGTCGGGGTCGTGCCGACCTGTACGCCCGCCGCTTCCAGTGCCCTCCTCTTCGCCTCGGCCGTGCCCGACGAGCCGGAGACGATCGCGCCCGCGTGGCCCATCGTTTTGCCCTCGGGGGCCGTGAAGCCGGCTATGTAGCCGATCACCGGCTTCGTGATGTGCGCCGCGATGTGGGCCGCCGCCCGTTCCTCCGCGTCGCCGCCGATCTCCCCGATCAGGACGATCAGTTCGGTGTCGGGGTCGTTCTCGAAGGCCGTGAGGCAGTCGATGTGGGTGGTGCCGATGACCGGGTCGCCGCCGATGCCCACCGCGGAGGAGAAGCCCGTCTCGCTCAGTTCGTGCATCAGTTGGTAGGTGAGGGTGCCGGACTTGGAGACGAGGCCGATGCGGCCGGCGCGGGGGGCGATGTCTGCCGGGATGATGCCCGCGTTGGAGTGCCCGGGGCTGATGACTCCGGGGCAGTTGGGGCCGAGGATCCGGGTGCCCCGCGTCCGTGCGTGTGCGTGGAAGGCGACGGCGTCGTGGACCGGGATGCCCTCGGTGATGACTACGGCCAGGGCGATGCCCGCGTCGACCGCCTCGATGACCGCGGCCTTGGCGAAGGGCGGCGGTACGAAGATGACCGTGACGTCCGCTCCGGTGGCGTCGATCCCCTCCCGCACCGAGCCGAAGACCGGGATCGTGCGGTCGTCCAGGTCCACCGTGCGGCCCGCCTTGCGCGGGTTGACGCCGCCGACGATCTGGGTGCCCGCGGCGAGCATCCGGCGGGTGTGCTTCATGCCTTCGGCGCCGGTCATGCCCTGGACGAGTACCTTGCTCTCCTTGGTCAGGAAGATTGCCATGTCAGTGCCCTCCCAGGGCCAGTTGGCTTGCTCGGTCCGCTGCGCCGTCCATCGTCGTGAGCTGCTGGACAAGGGGGTGGGCCCGGTCGTCGAGGATCGCGCGGCCCCGGGCCGCGTTGTTGCCGTCGAGGCGTACGACGAGCGGTTTGGTCAGGTGCACGGTCTCCAGTGCCTGGACGATGCCGTCGGCGACGGCGTCGCAGGCCGTGATGCCTCCGAAGACGTTGACGAAGACCGATTTCACGGCCGGGTCGGAGAGGATGACCGTCAGGCCGTCGGCCATGACGCGGGCGGAGGCGCCGCCGCCGATGTCGAGGAAGTTGGCCGGGCGGGCGCCGCAGCCGGCCACGACGTCGAGGGTGGACATGACGAGTCCGGCGCCGTTGCCGATGATGCCCACTTCGCCGTCGAGCTTGACGTAGTTGAGGCCCTTGGCCGCCGCGGCGGCCTCCAGCGGGTCGCCGTGCGGGTCTTCGGTGTCCGCTCCCCAACGGGACTGCCGGAAGCGTGCGTTGTCGTCGAGTGTCACCTTGCCGTCAAGGGCCAGGATGCTGCCCTGCGTGGTGCGGACGAGTGGGTTGACCTCGACCAGCAGGGCGTCCTCCTGGGTGAGGACCTGCCAGAGCGACTGGAGTACGGGGGCGACGTCCGCGGGCAGTGACGCCGCCTCGGCGATCTCCGCCGCCTTCGCCGCCGTGACTCCCTCGGCCGGATCGACGGGGATGCGGGCCACGGCTTCCGGCCGGGTGGCCGCGACCTCCTCGATGTCCATGCCGCCTTCGGCGGAGGCGATGGCGAGGAAGGTTCCGGCTGCCCGGTCGAGTACGTATCCGACGTAGAACTCGGCCTCGATGTCCACGGGTTGGGCGAGCATGACCGTCCGTACCCGATGGCCCTTGATGTCCATGCCGAGGATCTGGCGTGCGGTGAGTGCCGCAGCCGCCGGGTCCGCGGCCAGTTTCACCCCGCCCGCCTTGCCCCGGCCGCCGGTCTTCACCTGCGCCTTCACGACGACCCTGCCGCCCAGCCGGACGGCTGCCTCCTCGGCGGCTTTGGGCCGGTCGACCACCTCGGCATCGGGTACCGCGATGCCGTAATCCGCGAAGAGTTGCCTTGCCTGGTGCTCGTACAGATCCATAGCCACTCCCGATCGTGCCGATTGTGAAAGTGCCGCACGCCCCCTGGACACCACCCACCGGATGCGGGATAACAAGCTTCATACAGTATTCGTCGACTGTATGCAATGTACCGCGAGAGCGGCGCAGCGGCTCCCGCACTCCCCTACGAAGGGACAGGACATCGCCATGCCCGATGACAGCCACGACAGCCAGGAACTCGTCTCCGGTGGGCACTTGGTCGCCAAGGCGCTCAAGGCCGAGGGGGTGGAGCGCATCTACACCCTCTGCGGCGGCCACATCATCGACATCTACGACGGCTGTGTCGACGAGGGCATCGAGGTCGTCGACGTACGCCACGAGCAGGTCGCCGCCCATGCCGCCGACGGCTACGCGCGCATCACCGGGAAGCCGGGATGTGCCGTCGTCACCGCGGGTCCGGGTACGACGGACGCGGTGACCGGGGTCGCCAACGCCTTCCGCGCCGAGTCACCGATGCTGCTGATCGGTGGTCAGGGAGCGCACACCCAGCACAAGATGGGCTCGCTCCAGGACCTGCCGCACGTCGACATGATGACGCCCATCACCAAGTTCGCGGCCACGGTGCCGGACACCGCCCGTGCGGCGGACATGGTGTCGATGGCGTTCCGGGAGTGCTTCCACGGCGCACCGGGGCCCTCGTTCCTGGAGATCCCCCGCGACGTACTCGACGCCAAGGTGCCGGTGAGCAAGGCGCGCGTACCGGAGGCCGGGCAGTACCGGGCGTCGACGCGCCAGGCGGGTGACCCGGCCGATATCGAGAAGCTGGCCGATCTCCTCGTACACGCGGAGAAGCCGGCCATTCTGCTGGGCAGTCAGGTGTGGACGACGCGGGCCACGGATTCCGCCGTCGAGCTCGTACGGACGCTGAATCTGCCCGCGTACATGAACGGAGCGGGACGCGGGACACTGCCGCCCGGCGACCCGCACCACTTCCAGCTCTCACGGCGCTACGCGTTCTCCAACGCCGATCTGATCGTGATCGTGGGTACGCCGTTCGACTTCCGGATGGGGTACGGGAAGCGGCTCTCGCCGGCCGCCACCGTCGTACAGATCGATCTCGACTACCGCACCGTCGGCAAGAACCGGGACGTCGACCTCGGCATCGTGGGTGATGCCTCGCTGATCCTCAAGGCCGCCGCGGAAGCGGCGAGCGGGCGGATCAACGGCGGTTCGGTGAAGCGGAAGGCGTGGCTCGACGAGCTGCGGGCCGCCGAGCAGACGGCGATCGAGAAGCGTCTGCCGCACCTGAAGTCGGATGCCTCGCCGATCCATCCGTACCGGCTGGTCAGCGAGATCAACGACTTCCTCACCGAGGACTCGATCTACATCGGGGACGGCGGCGACATCGTCACCTTCTCCGGGCAGGTCGTGCAGCCGCGTACGCCCGGCCACTGGATGGACCCGGGGCCGCTCGGGACGCTCGGTGTCGGGGTGCCGTTCGTGCTGGCCGCAAAGCAGGCCAGGCCCGACAAGGAGGTTGTGGCGCTCTTCGGGGACGGCGCGTTCTCCCTGACCGGCTGGGACTTCGAGACGCTGGTCCGCTACAACCTCCCCTTCGTCGGGATCGTGGGCAACAACTCCTCGATGAACCAGATCCGTTACGGCCAGAAGGCCAAGTACGGCGACGAGCGCGAGCGGGTCGGCAACACCCTGGGCGATGTCCACTACGACAAGTTCGCCCAGATGCTGGGGGGTTACGGCGAGGAGGTCCGCGACCCCGCCGACATCGCGCCCGCGTTGCAGCGGGCCCGCGAGTCGGGGCTGCCGTCGCTGATCAACGTCTGGGTCGACCCCGACGTGTACGCCCCCGGAACGATGAACCAGACCATGTACAAGTAGCAGAGGAGCCGTTGGCATGACCAAAGCTCTTGAGGGCGTGCGCGTCCTCGACATGACGCATGTGCAGTCCGGTCCCTCCGCCACCCAGCTGCTCGCCTGGCTCGGCGCGGACGTGGTGAAGCTGGAGGCGCCGAGCGGGGACATCACCCGCAAGCAGTTGCGCGACCTCCCCGACGTCGACTCCCTCTACTTCACGATGCTCAACTGCAACAAGCGGAGCATCACTCTGAACACGAAGAGCGAGCGCGGGAAGGAGATCCTGACCGAGCTCATCCGCCGCAGCGATGTGATGGTGGAGAACTTCGGGCCCGGCGCCGTCGACCGCATGGGCTTCACCTGGGAACGCATCCAGGAGATCAACCCGCGGATCATCTACGCCTCCATCAAGGGCTTCGGCGAAGGCCCGTACACCAACTTCAAGGCGTACGAGGTCGTCGCGCAGGCCATGGGCGGCTCGATGTCCACCACCGGCTTCGAGGACGGGCCGCCGCTCGCCACCGGCGCGCAGATCGGCGACTCGGGCACCGGTGTCCACGCCGTGGCCGGCATTCTCGCCGCGCTGTTCCAGCGCGAGAACACCGGGCGCGGACAGCGGGTGAACGTCGCGATGCAGCACGCCGTGCTGAATCTGTGCCGGGTCAAGCTCCGCGACCAGCAGCGCCTCGCTCACGGGCCGCTCCCCGAGTACCCGAACGCCCAGAACACCGAGGGCGCCGAAGAGGTGCCGCGCAGCGGGAACGCGAGCGGTGGCGGGCAGCCGGGGTGGGCGGTCAAGTGCGCGCCGGGCGGTCCCAACGACTACGTGTACGTCATCGTGCAGCCGGTCGGCTGGAAGCCGCTGTCCGCCCTCATCGGGCGGCCGGAGCTGGCGGAGGACAGCGAATGGGCGACGCCGGAATCGCGGCTGCCCAAGCTCGGCAAGATGTTCCAGCTGATCGAGGAGTGGTCGGCCACCCTCCCCAAGTGGGAGGTGCTGGAGCAGCTCAACGCGCACAACATTCCGTGCGGCCCGATCCTCTCCACCAAGGAGATCGTCGAGGACGAGTCCCTCGTCGCCAACGAGATGGTCGTGCGGGTCGACCATCCGCAGCGCGGCACGTTCACCACGGTCGGGAGTCCGCTGAAGCTCTCCGACTCCCCCGTCGACGTCGTGTCCTCACCGCTGCTCGGTGAGCACAACGCGGAGGTGTACGTGGGTGAACTCGGCCTCAACGACGAGGAACTGCGGCTGCTGAAGACGAACGGAGTCATCTGAGCATGGCCGGATCAGTGGAACCACAGGAGCGCGAACGCGTACGGGCGCTGCTCGAAGCCGTCCGGGCCGAGGGGCGCAGTGCGCTCACCGCCCCGGAGGGAAAGATCGTCGCCGACGCGTACGGGATCGCCGTACCGGGTGAGGAGCTGGCCCGGGACGTCGACGAGGCCGTGGCGTACGCGGACCGGCTCGGCGGGCCCGTCGTGCTGAAGATCGTCTCCCCTGACATCCTGCACAAGACGGATGCGGGCGGCGTCGTGGTCGGCGTCTCGGGGCCGGCGGAGGTGCGGGCCGCGTTCTGCCGGATCGTCGAGAACGCGAAGGCGTACGCGCCGGACGCGCGGATCGACGGCGTGCAGGTGCAGCAACTGGTGCCGCCCGGGCAGGAGGTGATCATCGGCGCGGTCACCGACCCGACGTTCGGGAAGGTGGTGGCGTTCGGTCTCGGCGGTGTCCTGGTGGAGGTGCTGAAGGACATCACGTTCCGGCTGGCGCCCGTCACCGCCGACGAGGCGCAGTCGATGCTCGACTCGATCGGCGCCGCGGAGATCCTGCGCGGGGTGCGCGGGGCGCCGGCGGTGGACCGCTGGGCCCTGGCGGAACAGATCAGGCGGGTCTCCCAACTGGTCACGGACTTCCCGGAGATCGCCGAGGTCGACCTCAATCCGGTGATCGCCGCGCCGGACGGTGCCATCGCCGCGGACATCCGCATCATCCTGGCCACCGAGGAGGTGAAGGTCAGGCGGACGTACACCCGCGAGGAGATCCTCGTATCGATGCGCAGGCTGATGGAGCCGCGTTCGGTGGCCGTCATCGGCGCCTCCAACGAGCAGGGCAAGATCGGCAATTCGGTGATGCGCAACCTCGCGGACGGAGGTTTCGCGGGCGAGATCCATCCGGTGAACCCCCGGGCCGATGACATTCTGGGCCGCAAGGCGTACAAGAGTGTCACCGACGTTCCCGGTGAGGTGGATGTGGCGGTCTTCGCGATCCCCGCCAAGTTCGTGGCAGCGGCGCTTGAGGAGGTGGGGCGCAAGGGGATTCCCAACGCCGTACTGATCCCCTCGGGCTTCGCCGAGACCGGCGAGCAGGAACTCCAGGACGAGATCGTGGCGATCGGCGAGCGGTACGGCGTACGCATCCTGGGGCCGAACATCTACGGCTACTACTCCACCTGGCAGGACCTCTGCGCCACGTTCTGCACGCCGTACGACGTCAAGGGCGGGGTGGCGCTGACCTCCCAGTCCGGTGGCATCGGCATGGCGATCCTCGGTTTCGCCCGTTCCACGAAGACCGGTGTGTCGGCGATCGTGGGGCTCGGCAACAAGTCGGACATCGACGAGGACGACCTGCTGACCTGGTTCGGTGAGGACCCGAACACCAAGTGCATCGCGATGCACTTGGAGGACCTCAAGGACGGCCGCGCCTTCGTGGCCGCGGCGCGGGCGACCGTACCGAAGAAGCCGATCGTGGTGCTGAAGGCCGGGCGCACCAGTGCGGGCGCGAAGGCGGCCGGTTCGCACACGGGCGCGCTGGCCGGTGACGACGCGGTGTACGACGACATCCTGCGGCAGGCGGGGGTGATCAGGGCGCCGGGGCTGAACGACATGCTGGAGTACGCGCGGGCGCTGCCGGTCCTGCCGACTCCGAAGGGCGACAACGTCGTCATCATCACGGGGGCGGGCGGTTCGGGCGTGCTCCTCTCGGACGCGATCGTGGACAACGGTCTGTCGCTGATGGAGATCCCGCCGGACCTGGACACGGCGTTCAAGGCGTTCATCCCGCCGTTCGGCGCGGCGGGCAATCCGATCGACATCACGGGCGGTGAGCCGCCGTCCACGTACGAGGCGACGATCCGGCTGGGGATGGAGGACCCGCGCATCCACGCGCTGGTGCTGGGTTACTGGCACACGATCGTCACTCCCCCGATGGTCTTCGCGGAGCTGACGGCACGGGTGGTGGCGGAGTTCCGGGAGCGCGGGATCGAGAAGCCGGTGGTGGCTTCGCTGGCGGGTGACACGGAGGTCGAGGAGGCCTGCGCGTACCTGTACGAGCGGGGCGTCGTCGCCTACCCGTACACGACCGAGCAGCCGGTCGCCGTCCTCGGTGCGAAGTATCGCTGGGCACGGGCCGCGGGGCTGCTGTGACGGCCGGGGGTCCGGGGGTTGCCCCCGGGATGACCACAGCTCGCTGGGCGCGGGCCGCGGGGCTGCTGGGCGGTGATCGATGACCTCGTGACCACGGCTCGAACCACGGGGTCTGCGGCGTACCGCTCCGCCGCGGACCCCGGCGCGAAGTGAGAACGGGCAGGGGGCGCTGGCCAGACTTCTTCCACGCAAGGGGTTCGATCGACATGGCGACTACAGACATCTCGACATCCGCCACCTACAGGGAGGTGACGGACGCCAACGGGCGCATGTACCGCATCGGCGAGACCGATATGGACATCATGGGCCGCAAGCGCAAGTGGATGGTCATCCTGCCGTGGATCGGCATGATGGGCATCAGCTCGGCCGAGTACGCGTTCGCGTCGGCCGAGGACACCCTGCACATTGCACACAGCTGGAGCAGCGGGCACATCTTCTGGATGCTCGGTGTCTGGGTGTTCTTCCAGGCGGCGGTTGCCTTCCCCGCCGGCAAGCTCAGAGAGACCGGCAGGCTGCCCGCCCGCTGGGCGATGATGTTCGGCGCACTCGGCACCCTCCTCGGCTATCTGTCGCTCGCGTTCGCGCCGCATGTGGTCGTGGCGTACATCGGGTTCGGCATGTTCAGCGGTATGGGCGCCGGCATGGTCTACGCGACCTGCGTGAACATGGTCGGCAAGTGGTATCCGGAACGCAAGGGAGGCAAGACCGGCTTCGTCAACGGCGGTTTCGCCTACGGTTCCGTGCCCTTCGTCTTCCTCTTCACCGGCTTCATGGATCTGACGAACTTCCGCTGGGTGCTCGTGGCGGTCGGTCTGTTCCTGGCCGCGACGGTGGCCGTGGCCGGTCACTTCTTCAAGGACCCGCCGAAGAACTGGTGGCCCGCCGAGATCGACCCGCTGAGGCCGCCGGACGACCCGCGGGCCCGTCGCGCACTGGCGATGAACCCGCCCGCCGTCAAGCAGTACACCCCGGCCGAGGCCTGGCGGACCGGACGGGTCGCACTGATGTGGTTCTGTCTGCTGTGCACCTCGGGCGTGAACATCTTCGGCATCGCGTTCCAGGTCGACATCGGCAAGGAGGCCGGATTCGCCGGTGGCATCGTCGCGACGGCGATGTCGCTGAAGGCCATCGTGAACGGCACGGGCCGCGGCGTGATCGGCTGGCTCTCCGACCGGTACGGACGCAAGAGGTGCCTGATCTTCGTCTGTGTCGTCCTGGGCCTTTCGCAGTACGGAATCCTGTGGTCGGCGAACATCGAGAACCTGCCGCTGTTCCTGGTCTTCTCCTCGATCTCCGGATTCGGCGGCGGCGCGATCTTCCCGATGTTCGCGGCGATGACCGCCGACTACTTCGGCGAGAACAACAACGCGTCCAACTACGGCCTTGTCTACAGCTCCAAGCTGGTGTCAGGTCTGCTCGGAGCAGGCATGGGCAAGGTCGTGGTGGACAACTGGGGCCACGGCGGGGCGTTCACCCTGGCGGGCTCGATCTCCCTGTTCGCCGCGTTCATCGCACTGTTCCTCACCGCACCGGGCCGGCCGAGGAAGGGAGTGAAACCCAACCCGATGCCCATCAGCCGGGAGACGGACTGAGGTGGGCACGTACTGACTTCGGCCCCGGGGTGCGTCGGCACCCCGGGGCCGCTCACGCCGTGTCCCGACGGCTACTCGCCGCACCTCTCACGCAGCGAGTGCAGGTGCGCGCTGGACTTGCGGGCGAACGCGAAGGACTCGGCCGGGTTGTCGTGCTCGGCCT
Organism: Streptomyces sp. NPDC055749; assembly: GCF_053617235.1. Lineage (NCBI taxonomy): Bacteria > Bacillati > Actinomycetota > Actinomycetes > Kitasatosporales > Streptomycetaceae > Streptomyces > Streptomyces sp. NPDC055749. The sequence continues at coordinate 111,057 of NZ_JBSHFH010000010.1, forward strand.
GCCAGTGGTGGTACGTACGGCCGTGCGGGGTGCGCGCGGTGACCCGGCTGAGAAACGCCTTGTAGTCGATGTCGCCGTCACCGACGTCCGACATGCGGTAACCGTCGCGGGCCGTGTCGTCCCGGATGCCGTCCTTGACATGGAAGAGCGGGAAACGGTCGGGCTGCCTGAGTACGTAGTCCACCGGATCGAACGGCGCCGGTGTGCCGTCCGCCTTCTTGCCGAAGCGGAACTGGGCGGCGTAGGCCCAGTAGATGTCCATCTCCAGATACACCAGGTCCGGATCGGTCTCGGCGAGCAGGACGTCGTAGAGACGTACGCCCGGCTGGTCGGTCGCGAAGGAGAACTCCTCCGCGTGGTTGTGCTGGTAGAACTTCATCCCGCGCTCGCGGGCCGCGGCGCCGTAGGTGTTGAACTCCTCGGCCGCACGCTTCCAGCCGTCGACGGTCGAGCCGTAGCGGAACGGGCCCGAGGCCGTGCCGATGTGCTTGAGACCGAGGGCCTGTGCGTCGTCCAGGACCTTGGTGAGGTTCTGGGCGAAGGTGTAGGCGCCGGGGTTGTTGTTGTCGTAATAGCCGACGTGGCTGCCGATGGGGTTCAGCCCGTGGTCCTTGGCCAGCCGCTTCAGCTGGGCGAGGGTGATGGCGCCCGCCGAGCCCTGGGAGTATCCGGCGAACTCGATCTCGTCGTAACCGTACTTCTCCAGTTCCGCGAAGACGGGCGCGAAGCCGAGCGTGGAGACCTTGTCGCGGAGGCTGTAGAGCTGGATTCCGAGGCGGCCGGGGGGCAGGACGGCACGGCCCCTCCCACCGGCCTCGGCGGTCGCGGTGCCGAGGAGCGTGGCTGCGGTGGCTCCTGCGACGACGCCCAGGACATTGCGGCGGCTGAGTCTGCGCGCGAGTTCGGCGTCCTTCGGGGTGCGGCTCATGATCACGTAACTCCCTTGATGAGTGAGCGGGGGTGCTCAGTGCAGTCCGGCGAGCCGGAGCAGCAGGGACTTCACTTCGGTGGCCTGGACGCGGCCGGTGAACGCGTGGGGGGTGGAACAGAGGATGAGCGGACCTTCTTCGTCGCTCGTGGGAAGGCGGCCGTGGCTGCCGCGGATGGGCGAGGGGTCGAGGGGGACGACGGCCATGCGGTAGCGCATGCCGAGCTTCTTGCGGGCGACGGCGGTGACGGCCTTGACCCGGACGTAGGGGTCCTGGGGGTCCATGAAGAGCTCGACGGGGTCGTAGCCCGGCTTCCGGTGGATCTCGACCAGCTGCGCGAAGTCGGGGGCGCGGTCGTCGTCGAGCCAGTAGTAGTACGTGAACCAGGCGTCCGGCTCCGCGACCGCGACGAGCTCCCCGGAGCGGGGGTGGTCGAGGTGGTGGGCCTTCTTGCCCTCGTCGTCGAGGAGCTGCTCGATGCCGGGCAGGTCCGCGAGCGCCTCGCGGGTCGCTTCGAGGTCCTCGGGACGGCGTACGTAGATGTGCGCGATCTGGTGGTCGGCGACGGCGAAGGCCCGTGAGGCCATGGGGTCGAGGTACTCCATGCCGTCCTGCGTGTGGACCTCCAGCAGACCTGCCCGGCGCAGGGCGCGGTTGATGTCCACGGGCCGGTCGACACGGGTGATCCCGTACTCGGAGAGCGCCACGACCGTGCGCCCCTGGAGGCGGGCGTCTTCGAGGAGCGGCGCGACCGCCCGGTCGAGTTCGGTCGCCGCCCGGTGGGAGCGCGGGTCGTCGGGGCCGTAGCGCTGGAGGTCGTAGTCGAGGTGGGGCAGGTAGCACAGGGCCAGATCGGGGGCGCGCGTGGCGAGGATGTGCCTCGTCGCGTCGATGATCCACTGCGAGGAGACGAGGTCGGCGCCGGGCCCCCAGAAGTGGAAGAGGGGGAAGGTGCCGAGCTTCTCGGTGAGCTCGTCGTGCAGGGCGGGCGGCCGGGTGTAGCAGTCGGGTTCCTTGCGGCCGTCGGCGTAGTACACGGGGCGCGGGGTGACCGTGAAGTCGGTGTCGGCGCCCATGGCGTACCACCAGCAGATGTTGGCGACGGTGTAGCCGGGGTGGGCGCGGCGGGCGGCGTCCCACAATTTGTCGCCGGCGACGAGCCCGTTGTGCTGGCGCCACAGGAGGACGTCGCCCAGCTCGCGGAAGTACCAGCCGTTGGCGACGATCCCGTGCTCGGCGGGGGTCGTGCCGGTGAGGAAGGTCGACTGGGCGGCGCAGGTGACGGCGGGGAGCACGGTGGAGAGGGGTGCCTGGGCGCCGCTGCCGGCCATGGCCTTGAGGTTCGGCATGTGGTCGAGGAGCTGGGGGGTGAGGCCGACGACGTCGAGGACGAGGAGGGGGGTGGGTCCTGCGCCGGTTGCCGTTTCGGGTGCGGTCATGGGAGCTCCTTGAGGCCGAGGTCGACCAGGAGGTCGCGGGCGAGGGTGAGTTCGGCGGCGATGCCGTCGGCGAGCTGGGTGCGGGTACGGGGGCGCAGCTCGGCCGGCAGCGCCTGCCAGGTGTACGTCTCGACCTCCAGGTGCCGGGTCAGCGGCCGTGGACCTCCGACGAGCCGGGTCAGTGTGGACCGGAGCACCGGAAGGGTGGAGGCCAGTGGAGGCGCGGGGGGTGCGTGCAGTGGTACGTGGAAGTGGGACCGCCACGGGGTGCTGTCGGGGAGGGTTCCGCCGGCCAGCGCCTCGTCGAGGTCGTCGGTGCCCCGCAGTCCCGCGGCGGTGTTCATCCGCGTCTGGTGCAGGAAGCGGGGTTCGGCGAAGGCGGCGAGGGCTGCGCGCACTTCGGGCAGGTGGGGGTGTTCGGCGTGCAGTGCGGCGGAGAGCTGGGCCTTCGCGACGAAGACCCCGGCTCCGGCGAGTGCGTCGAGGGCCGTGTCCGGGTCCTCGAAGGAGGTGGCGAGGTGGCACGTGTCGATACAGATGCCGATGCGGTCGTGGCCGATCGCGCTGAGGGGCCCGATGGCCTCGGCGGTGGTCTCCACCGTGCAGCCCGGTTCGGGTTCGAGACCGATACGGATGGATTTGCCGGTCAGCTCGGCGAGGGCGTCGAGGCGTTGCGCGAGGGTGGTGAGCGCGGCCTGCGCGGTGCGGGCCGCCTCGGGGTCGCCGGCGTACGGGGTGCGCCAGGCGATCGGCAGGGTGGAGATGGTGCCTTCGGTGACATCGTCGGGGAGCAGGGCGGCGAGCAGCCGGGCGAGGTCCGTGGTGTGGGCGAGGCGCTCGGGGTCGGTCCAGTCGGGCCGGTAGACGCGGTACTTGACCTCTTCGGCGCCGAATCCCTCGTACGGGAATCCGTTGAGCGTGACGACTTCGAGGCCGCGGTGCTCCAGCTCGGCGCGCAGGGAGCGCAGCGCGGCGGGGTCGTTGATCAGGGCGCGGGCCGCGTCCTTGGCGAGCCACAGGCCGATGCCCAGACGGTCGCGGCCGAGGCGTCTGCGCACGGGCTCGCAGTGGTCGCGCAGCTGTGCCCGTACACCGTCGAGGGTTTCGGCGGGGTGCACGTTGGTGCAGTACGAGAGGTGGACGGTGGACCCGTCGGGGTGGCGGAAGCGCATCGCTTCACTCCCCGCCGCGCAGGATGGAGTTCCCCTCGTGCAGTGGGTCGGGGGCGGCGATGTCGAGCTGGAGCCGGCCGCTCTGACCGTAGAAGGCGACGGGGTTGCGCCAGAGGACCTTGTCGACGTCGTCCTCGGTGAATCCGGCCTTCAGCATCGCGTCGCCGACCTTGCGGGTCTTCAGCGGGTCGCTCTGCCCCCAGTCGGCGGCCGAGTTGACGAGGATCTTCTCGGTGCCGTAGTTCCGCAGGATCGCGACCATGCGGTCCTCGTCCATCTTGGTGTCCGGGTAGATGGAGAAACCGGCCCAGCAGCCACTGTCAGTGGCGTCCTTTACGGTCGTCTCATTGAGGTGATCGAGCAGCACCCACTCCGGGGGGAGATGTGATTCGCGGATGACGTCGATGGTGCGGTGCAGACCCGTGAGCTTGTCGCGGTGCGGGGTGTGGACGAGGGCGGGCAGGCCGTGGTCCGCGGCGAGCTGGAGCTGCGTGGCCAGGGCGATGTCCTCGGCCGGGGTCATGGAGTCGTAGCCGATCTCACCGACGGCGACGACGGAGTCCTTGACGAGGTAGCGGGGCAGGGCGTCCAGGACGGGGAAACAGCGGGGGTCGTTCGCCTCCTTGGGGTTGAGGGCGAGCGTGCAGTGGTGGGCTATGCCGTACTGGGACGCGCGGAAGGGCTCCCAGCCGAGCAGGGCGTCGAAGTAGTCGAAGAAGCTGGCGGGCGAGGTGCGGGGCTGACCGAGCCAGAAGGAGGGTTCGACGAGGGCGCGGACTCCCGCGTCGTACATCGCCCGGTAGTCGTCCGTGGTGCGGGAGGTCATGTGGATGTGGGGGTCGAAGATGCGCATCAGGACTCCTCCGAGGGGACCGTGGGGGCGGGAGCGGTGAAGCTGAGCACGTGCGCGAGACCGGCGGGTACGTCACGCCCGGCCGCGGTGCGTTCGGCGGCGAAGTCGCCGAGCATGCGGGCGAGTTCCGCGTCCCCTCGTGAGCGGCGGGCCAGTGCGTCGACGCAGTCCACGGGGACACCGGTGAACAGACACTTGAGGACGGCGTGGCGCCACTGGTGCGCGTCGAGGTGCGCGGCGGCGTACGGGCCGACGGCGGCTGCGACGAGCCGGGTGTCGTTGGTGCGCAGGGCGTCCTCGACCAGGGGCAGGGCGGCGGAGCCGATATCCAGCCTGTGCAGGGTGCGGAGCACGGCGCGCCGTTCGGCCGCGGTGCCCTGTTCGTAGAGCCTGGTCAGGGCGGGCAGCCCGGCCCGGGCTTCGAGGAGCAGCAGGGCGCGTACGGAGTCGGCGTGGTCGAGCCCGCAGTAGCGGCCGGCGGCGGCGTACCGCAGTTCCCAGGGTGGCACGGCGAAGGCTGTGCCGGTGTCTGCGTGTTCGGCTGCGTGCTCGGCTGCGTGCTGGACCGCGTGCTCGGCTTCGGCGAGGGCTTCGTCGAGCCAGGCGCGTGCGGCTCCGCCGAGCTGTACGTCGAGTTCCTTGCGGGTCAGCAGCGGGGTCATCGGCATGGCGTTGCTCCCTTCGACGGATTCAGCGGGTTTCAGCGGCTCGACGGACTGTGCTTGCGCAGGAACTCGATGGAGGTGCGGGCGAGTTCGGGACCGGCGTGCGAATGGCGGGGCAGTTCGACGACGGTGAGGCCCTGGTAGTCCGCTTCGGCGAGTGCTTCGAGAACGGGCGGGAAGTCGATCTCGCCGTCGCCGAAGGGGAGGTGCTCGTGGACCCCGCGGCGCATGTCCTCGATCTGGACGTGGCGCAGCCAGGGCGCGGCGTCCTTGACGCAGTCGACGGGCGAGGCGGGTTCCAGGCACTGGCAGTGGCCGATGTCGAGAGTGAGGCCGAGTGGTTCCGGGTCTCCCAGGAGGGTGCGGAGGTGGTGGAAGTCGGCGAGCGTGGCGAGGAGATGGCCGGGCTCGGGCTCGATGGCGAGCGGGATGCCGGTGCGGGTGGCGGCTTCGAGGACGGGGGCGAGCGCGTCGCCCAGTCGTTGCCAGGCGGTGTCCGGGGTGGTGCCCGGCGGGGTGATGCCGCTGAAGCAGTGCACGGCGTGCGCACCGAGATCGGCGGCGACGTCGAGGGCCTTCACGAGCAGTCCGGTACGGGTTGCTCGGGCCTCGGGGTCCGGGTCGAGCAGGGACGGGCCGTGCTTGCGGCGCGGGTCGAGGACATAGCGGGCGCCGGTCTCGACGGTCACGCCGAGCCCCAGCTCGGAGAGGCGGTTCGCGACGTGGCGGGTGCAGGCGGCGAGGTCGGGGGCGAGGGGATCGAGGTGCATGTGGTCGAGGGTGAGTCCGACGCCGTCGTAACCGAGGTCGGCGAGGAGACCGAGGGCGTCGTCGAGCCGGAGGTCGGTGAGCCCGTTGGTGCCGTAGCCGAAGTGGAACGTCATGTGGGGCTCACCTTCCGTGCGAGCTTGCGCGCCAGGGGGACGAGCCCCATGAGGACCAGCCCGCTGACGGGCGCGCCTGCGCGGGTGGCGAGGGCGGCCTGGAGCGGGATCATGGCGCGGATCCCGCCGCCGACGGCGCGTTGCGTGAGCGGTGGGGAGGGGTTGAGCGCGGCGTGCAGTTGGGGGCGCGCGGCGGTACGGAGGTAGGCGCCGGCGAAGGCGGTGAGGAGGAGGCGGGCGGGGGCGCCCGCCGTCCGGCGGAGGTATTCCCCTGACCCGCCCCTTCCTGAAGCCGGGGGCAGGCCCCCGGACCCCCGTTTCTCGCTCGCGACGGCGGCACCGAGCGCGACCGTCGCCGCTAGCGCGGCGAGCGGCGCGACGGTGGAGCCGCCCTGCGCCTCGTGCCGGGAGACGGCGGTGACGGCGTAGGTATGGGCGCCCAGCAGCAGGGCCGCGGGGAGCGCGGCGCGGAGGGCGGGGGCGGCGGCCCGGGTTCCGGTGCCCGTGCCGCGACCCGGGCCGGAACCGGCATGGGTACGGGTGCTAGTGCTGGGCCTGGTGCTGGCGCCAAGGCTCCTGCCGGTGCCAGCTCCGCGTTCCGTGCCGGGAGGGGCATGGGTGCTGGTGCTGGTGCTGGTGCTGGTGCTGGTGCCAAGGCTCCTGCCGGTGCCGGGTGCGAAGTCAATGGCGGTGGGCCCGTGGGCCGAGTACAGGTGCGCTCGCCCGCCCGGGCGGCGCGGTGCTGCCGGTGCCGCGGCCGACGCCGCCAGCGTCGCAGTCGCCGTCGCCGCCGCGCCCAGGAGTATGTCCAGCGAGCGGGCCGCGGCCATCGCTGCCGGGCCTGCCTGCGTGTGCTTCAGGTACAGGTCGTAGGACCACACCGTGGCCGCGAGAGCCGAGGCCACCGCGAACGGGCGGCGGCCTGCCCGCGATGCCAGTGTCAGGCCCGCCGCCGTCAGCGCGCCCGCCGCTGCCAGCGCCGCGCCGGGGGTGATCCGGCCCGAGGGAATCGGGCGGTGGGGGCGGTCGACGGCATCCTCTTCGCGGTCCGCCCAGTCGTTGAGCGCCATCCCCGCCTCGTACAGGCAGAGCGAGGCGCCCACGGCCAGGGCGGTGCCGCGGTTGGGCCGGCGGCCCATCGCGGCTGCTCCGGCCAGGGCGTCGCCGGGGACGGTGAAAAGGGCTGACACCCGCAGCAGTTCCGCCCACGCGCCCGCCCGTTCGCGGAGCGCGACCGGGCCCGTCGTAGTGGGAGGCCTGTCCGGTGCGGGCGCAGTCCCGCCCGCACCGGACAGGCCGTCTGTGGGCACAGCGGTGCCGGGCGCGGAACCGGACCGCCCGGCGCGGGCGCCACGCACGGCGCCGGCCGCCGTCAGTGCCAGCAGCAGTCCGGCCACGCCGCCCCAGCGGCGGAGCCTCACCGTTCACCCCGCTCGCGCAGCAGCTCGCCGAAGGCCAGCAGGGCCGCGTACTGCTCGGACAGCGCGGCAGGACCGCCGTCCGGGTCCTTGAAGTAGAAGCCCAGCTCGGGGCGCGGGCCCGTGAGGCCGGTCTCGTGGGCGCGGGCCAGCAGCCGGGCCAGGTCCAGGACCAGCGGGGCGGCCAGCGCCGAGTCGCAGCCCTGCCAGATCGTCTGGAGGATCATGCGCGAGCCGAGGAAGCCGTCGAAGGCGATGTGGTCCCACGCCGTCTTCCAGTCCCCCATCGCCGGGACGTCGTCGATGTGCACCTCGCCCTCGGGGGCGGTGCCCAGCGTGTCGGCCAGTACGCGTTCCTTGCCCGCGTTCTTGGCCGCTGCCGCCGCCGGGTCGGCCAGCGCCGCTCCGTCCCCGCCGCCCAGGAGGTTGGTGCCCGACCATGCCCGTACCGGCAGGGCGCGTTGCACGAACATCGGGGCGAGCACGGAACGGAGCAGCGTCTGACCTGTTTTGCCGTCGCGCCCCGCGTGGGGAAGTCCGCAGGTGGCGGCGGCGTACTGGAGGGCCGGGCTGCGCAGGCCCGTGGAGGGGGTGAAGTTGACGTACGGGCAGCCGGCGCGGAGGGCCGCCGCCGCGTAGAGGGAGCTGGCGGGCAGGCGTGCCTCGCCCTCCTGGGGAAGCGGCTCCGTGGACGCCACGTTGATCACGACCGTGCGGGCCAGCTCGTGGCGGCGGGCGAAGTCGGTGAGGTCCGCGGCGAACGCGCTGATGAGCTCCTCGTCGGTGCGCGTGTCACCGGGCAGGGGCCCACCGGTCCGTATCTCCGCGTCGGCGGCGGTGAGTTCGGAGCGTACCGCCGACGGCAGACCGTAGGGCAGGACCTCCCCCGCCGCGAGCGCCTCGGCCCGCTTCGGCAGGGGGCAGTCGATGGTGTCGTGGCCGCCGAAGACCAGGGAGTTCAGCGGTGGCAGCCCGCTGTCGGCGAAGGGTGGCGTCTCGGTGACCATGCCGGTCGCCGGGTGGAGCCCGGCCGCGATGGCGGCGCACCCCGCGGTGGCGGTGGTGGCGACGGAGCCGCGTGCTCCGATGAACCAGACTCCGGTACGGACGGCTTGTGCGGTCACGGGCTGCCTCCCTGGCTGGGGCTCCTGACGGGGTGGAGCGGGGTGAAGCGAGTGGGTACGAGGTGATGTGGTGGAGGACGGCGGGCGGGGGGCCTCGAACTCCCCCGCCCGCCGTCGGCCGGGGCCGCCCTACGCCGAGGGCAGCTGCTTCAACTGGATGTCACGGAAGGACACCTGGTCGTCGGCTCCGTGGTTCTGGAGACCGATGTAGCCGTTCTTGAGACTGCGTACCGGATCGGTGTTGGTGTAGTCGTTGATCTTCACGCCGTTGAGGTAGACCCGGAGGCGTTCGCCCTCGACCCGGATCTCGTAGCTGTTCCACTCCCCCGGCGGCTTGAGGACCTCGTCACGGGCGGCGAGGTCGGCGGACTTGAAGCCGTAGACGGCTCCCGTGGTCCGGTCGGCCGCGTCGGTGGCGTCGATCTGGACCTCGTAGCCGTTGTTCACGGCGGACCAGGGGTCGTCGGACGCCGGGAAGCCGACGAAGATGCCGGAGTTGTCGTCTCCAGCCATCTTCCAGTCGAGCTTCAGGGAGTAGGACTTCAGCTCCTTGGCCTGGTACCAGAGCATCCCCATGCCGCCCTCGGTGCGCAGCTCGCCGTCGGCGACGGCGAACTTCCCGGGGCCGGCCTGCTTCCAGCCGTCGAGCGTCTTCCCGTTGAAGATGGTCCGGTAACCCGTGTCGGGCGTGCAGTCGGCCGCGGCCTGACCGGTCGTGTAGCGCATTCCGCCCAGGAGGTGCTTGCGGAAGTCCGGTTCGGTGTAGGACTCCTTGGTGTGGCCGAGGCCGGTGTAGAAGGAACGGCCGCCCTGGTAGGTCTGGCACCAGGAGATCGGGTGGTCGCCCTTCATCGTGCCGCCGGTGTAGCTGGTCTCGTCCAGCGTGGCGAGCACCTGGGCCTTGTCCCGGGGGTTGGTGCGGTAGTTGTACCACTCGTCGGTACGGTCCCACGCCTCGCCCAGGTGGGCCGTCGCCGGGTGGTCGTGGTTCTCGACGCGCACGGTGGCGGGCTGGATCTGCGGGTGCGAGGCGAAGTACGCGCCGACGAGTCCGCCGTAGAACTCCCAGTCGTACTCGGTGTCGGCGGCGGCGTGGACGCCCATGTACCCGCCTCCGCCGGCCACGTAGTCCTCGAACGCCTTCTGCTGGTCGCTGTTGAGCACGTCACCGGTCGTGGAGAGGAAGACGACGGAGTCGTAGCGAGCCAGGTTGGCCGGGGTGAACTGTCCGGCAGCCTCGGTGGCGTCGACGGTGATGCCGGTCTCGGCGCCCAGTTCCTTCAGCGCGGTGATGCCCGCCGGGATGGAGTCGTGACGGAATCCGCCGGTCTTGGAGAACACCAGGACCCGCTTGGCGTCCCGGTCGGGGGCCGCGGACGACAGTTCGAAGTCGTCGACGTCGTAGAGCGCTCCGGCCCCGCCCGTGAAGACGAGGAAGAGTTCGGTGGTCCGCCTGGGAACGTTGCGCAGGGACACGTCGACGTTCTGGAAAGTGTCCCAGCTGCCCGTCACCGGGACGGTCGTGGAACCCAGCAGGGTGCCGGTGGGCGAACCGGTCCGTACTTCCAGGGTGCCGCCGGCTCCGCCGGAGGAGACCCGGGCGGTGAGCTTGGTCGCGCCGGTGAGCAGGTAGGGCTTGAAGGAGATCCAGTCGTTGTTGTGGATGTCCCCGACGGTCTTGCCGCCGTGTGCGCTCGTCTTGTTCTGCGGTGCGACCCCGGACTGGGCGGTGTAGTGCTCCGCCTGCCGGTGGCGCGGCTGGAGCTGCGCCTGGTCGCTGCCGGTCAGCGCAGCCTGGCCGCCGCCTCCGCCGTCCGTGTAGGAGGCGTCGACGACTCCGAAGATGTTGGCGTTCGGGTCGTGCCCGCCGTCCGCCTCGGTCTTGATGACGCCGCTGCAGCCGTTGACCGTGGTGACGGGGTGGCCGTGGCTGTCGTGGCCGAGGATGAAGCGGACCGCGACCTTGGAGCAGTCGACGGTGCCGTCCTCGGGATCGGTGACGGTCACCTTGAACGGAATCTCGTCCCCGAAGGAGAACAGCTTGCCCTCGCCGGGGAGTTCGAGCTTCACGGTGGGCGCGGTGTTGCCGACGGTCACATGGACGCTCGCGGAGCCGGTCCGGCCGCTCGGGTCCTTGGCGGTGACGGTGGCGGTGTAGGTGCCGTTCTTCTTGTACGTGTACGTGGGGTTGGCGGCCGTCGACTTTCCGCCGTCGCCGAAGTCCCAGGCATAGGTGAGGGCGTCGCCGTCGGCGTCAGCGGTACCGGCCGAGGAGAAGGCCACCCTGAGCGGTGCGGTGCCGGAGGTCTTGTTCGAGCTCGCCTCGGCGACGGGTGAGCGTCCGCCGGTGGCGTTCTCGATGCGGTAGAGACCGGCGTTCTCGTCCCCGCCGAACCAGGCGGTGCCGTAGTCCAGGACGTACAGCGCCCCGTCCGGCCCGAAGGCCATGTCCATGACCTGGGTGCCGCTCCACGGAATGGAGCTGATCGACTGGACGGCGCCGTTGCTGTCGTGCTCGATGCGCTTGATCCAGCGCCGGCCGAACTCTCCGGCGAAGAAGTCCCCGTCGTACGCCTCGGGGAACTTCACCGGCGAGTCGAGGTTCGGGTCGTAGTCGTAGACGGGCCCGCCCATCGGGGACTCGGAGCCGGTGCCGAACTCGGGCACGGAACCGCCGTCGTACGGAATCCAGGCGGCCTCGGCCGGGGGCAGGTCGACCAGACCGGTGTTGTGCCGCGAGGTGTTCTTCGGTGCGGCGCAGTCGAAGGCGGCGCCGGACGTCTTGGTCGCGAAGTCGTAGTCGATGTACGGGTCGTTGTCGCCCGTGCAGAACGGCCAGCCGAAGTTGCCGGGCTTCGTCACCCGGGCGAACTCGACCTGACCGGCCGGTCCGCGCTTCGGGTCGGCCGCACCCGCGTCGGGGCCGTAGTCACCGACGTAGAGGATTCCGGTCGACTTGTCGACGGAGAAGCGGAACGGGTTGCGGAAGCCCATCGCGTAGACCTCGGGCCGCGTCTTGTCCGTACCGGGTGCGAAGAGGTTGCCCTCGGGCACGGTGTACGAGCCGTCCGCGGCGACCTTGATCCGGAGGATCTTGCCGCGCAGGTCATTGGTGTTGCCGGAGGTGCGCCGGGCGTCGTACGCCGGGTTGCGGTCCGGGCTCTCGTCGATGGGGGTGAAGCCGTCCGAGGAGAACGGGTTCGTGTCGTCGCCCGTCGAAAGGTAGAGGTTGCCCTGCGCGTCGAAGTCGATGTCGCCGCCCACGTGGCAGCAGATCCCGCGGGTGGCGGGAATGTCGATGACCTTCTTCTCGCTGGCGTTGTCGAGGGTGCCGTCCGCCTTGAGCACGAAGCGCGAGAGCCGGTTCACTCCGTCGAACTTGGCGAACTCCGCGGCCGTCCCGTTGGCCGGTGCGTCACCGGCGGGGGTGTCCAGCGGGGGTGCGTAGTAGAGGTAGATCGCGCGGTTCTGGGCGAAGTCGGGGTCGATTCCGACGCCTTGGAGCCCTTCCTCGTCGTGCGAGTAGACGGGGATGGTGCCGGCGATCCTCGTGTTGCCCGCACTGTCGGTGATGCGCAGCTCGCCGTTGCGCGAGGTGTGCAGGACGCTGCGGTCGGGGAGGACTGCCAGCGACATGGGCTCGCCGGTCTCGGCTCCGCCCTTGGCGAGGGTGACCTGCTGGAACTCCTCGGCCAAGGCGGCTTCTTCGGCGGTGGTGTTCTGCGGCCGCGGATCGGCCGAGGCGCCGGGTGCGGCTCCGAGGGCGAGGGTCGTCGCGGTGAGCAGACCACCGGTCAGCAGGGCGAGCGACTTGCGGAATCCGGTATGCCGTCGGCCGCGATATCGGGTTCGGGTTCTGTGCACGAGTGTCCTCCGGAGAGTGCCGGTTGTACGGGCGGGTGGAGCCGTGGCCGTGCAGCGCGGGGACTGCCGCGCACGTCGTCGGGGCCGGACGGGCCCCGCCGACGCGAGTCATGTCGTGTACACCAGTGGGACGGTAGACCTGATCGTCCAGGACGGAAAGCCCTTGCGCAGGAGGGAAGTTGAACTTCTTCCTGCGAGAGGACAAAGGCGGGTTCCGGGCAGCGGTGAGCAACCCGGCGGGGCTCGGGCCCCCTACTCCATTCCTGGGGCGGAGCCCCGTATCGCTCAGTCCGCGTTGCCGAACGCCGCGTCGAAGGACGCGGTGGGCGGGTCGAAATCGAACCGCTTCAGCGCAGCAAGCGCTTCCGGCGCGCCGGTCAGCCGGTCCATCCCCGCGTCCTCCCACTCCACGGAGACCGGACCGTCGTAGCCGATGGACCGCAGCATCCGGAAGACGTCCTCCCACGGGACGTCACCATGACCGGCCGAGACGAAGTCCCAGCCGCGCCGCGGGTCGCCCCACGGCAGGTGGGAGCCGAGCCGGCCGTTGCGGCCGTCGAGGCGCTTGCGTGCCTCCTTGCAGTCCACGTGGTAGATCCGGTCCCGGAAGTCGTACAGGAACCCGACCGGGTCGAGGTCCTGCCACACGAAGTGGCTCGGGTCGAAGTTCAGCCCGAATGCCGCCCGATGGTCAACGGCCTCCAGCGCGCGGTGCGTTGTCCAGTAGTCGTACGCGATCTCGCTGGGGTGCACCTCGTGGGCGAAGCGCACGCCCTCCGCGTCGAAGACGTCGAGGATCGGGTTCCAGCGCTCGGCGAAGTCCTCGTAGCCCCGTTCGATCATGTGCGGCGGGACCGGCGGGAACATCGCGACCAGGTGCCAGATCGACGACCCGGTGAAGCCGATGACGGTCCGCACCCCGAAGGCCGCGGCGGCGCGTGCGGTGTCCTTGATCTCCTCGGCGGCCCGCCTGCGTACCCCTTCCGGCTCGCCGTCGCCCCAGATCCTGCCGGGCAGGATCGCCTGGTGACGCTCGTCGATCGGGTTGTCGCAGACCGCCTGGCCCACCAGGTGGTTGGAGATCGCGTAGCACTTGAGCCCGTACTTCTCGAGCAGCTCGTGCCGCCCGTCCAGATAGCCGGGGTCGGAGAGTGCCTTGTCGACCTCGAAGTGGTCTCCCCAGCAAGCGAGTTCGAGACCGTCGTAACCGAAGTCCCGGGCGTGCTTGCAGACCTCCTCGAGCGGCAGGTCGGCCCACTGGCCGGTGAAGAGCGTGAAGGGACGGGGCATGCGCGGGACCTCCTAGAAGGGGACCGGGGTGTGGACGGAGTTCTTCTCGGCGCTCTCCTCGACGGCGGCGAGCACCCGCTGCACCTGGAGCCCGTCGGCGAACGACGGCATGGGCGCCGCGCCCGCCGCGATCGTGCGGACCACGTCCGCTGCCTGGTGGACGAAGGTGTGCTCGTAGCCGAGGCCGTGGCCCGGCGGCCACCACGCCTCCAGATAGGGGTGCTCGGGTTCGGTGACGAGGATCCGCCGGAACCCGGCGCTGACCGCCGGTTCGGTGTGGTCGTGGAAGGACAGTTCGTTGAGCCGTTCCAGATCGAAGGCGAGCGAGCCGAGCTCCCCGTTGATCTCCAGGCGCAGTGCGTTCTTGCGGCCCGCCGCCATCCGGGTCGCCTCGAAGGAGGCCAGCGCCCCGGAGGCGAGCCGGCCGGTGAACAGGGCCGCGTCGTCGACGGTGACCTCCCCCCGTACGGTGACGTCCCCTGCGCCCGAGAGACCGGCGCCGGGACCGGCGAGCACGGGCCGGCTCCGTACGAAGGTCTCGCTGACCGCCGACACCCCCACCAGCAGCTCCCCCGTCAGGTACTGGGCGAGGTCCACGATGTGCGCCCCGAGATCGCCGAGCGCGCCGGACCCGGCCTGCTCGCGCTTGAGCCGCCAGGTGAGCGGCGATTCGGGGTCGACCAGCCAGTCCTGGAGGTAGGTGGCTCGTACGTGCCGCAGGGTGCCCAGCCGGCCCGCCGCGATCAGTTTGCGGGCGTACGTGATCGCCGGAACCTTGCGGTAGTTGAAGCCCACTATGGCGATCTGACCACGGGCGGCGGCCCGTTCCGCGGCCTCCGTCATGGCCTCCGCCTCGGCGACCGTGTTGGCGAGCGGCTTCTCGCACAGCACGTGCTTGCCCGCTTCGAGAGCGGCGATGGCGATTTCCGCATGGCTGTCACCAGGGGTGCAGATGTCAACCAACTGCACGTCGTCCCTGGCGATCAGGGCGCGCCAGTCGGTCTCCGCCGCCGCCCAGCCGTGTCTGGCGGCGGCGGCGTCGACCGCGGTCCGGTCGCGTCCGCAGATCGCGGCGAGAGCCGGCCGCATCGGCAGGTCGAAGACGTGTCCTGCGGTGCGCCACCCCTGTGAGTGGGCGGCGCCCATGAACGCGTATCCGACCATGCCGACTCCGAGCGTCGCCGTTTCCGGCGCCTGCGTCGGCGGCGCTGCGGCCTCCTGCTCCGTCTCTTCCCTACGGGACATCCGGGCTTCCTCCTCGTCGGTCGTTCGGTGGGCACGGCAGGAGGGGCGGTCAGCTCCCTCCTACGGCCGGATCAGCTGAAGCCCGTCGGCAGGTACTGGTCGATGTTCTCCTTGGTGACCACGGCCGAGTAGAGGGTGAGGGAGGTCGGGATCTCCATCTCGGAGAGGCCGCCGACGCCCTTGCTCTGTCCCAGGGCGCGCGCCAGGTCGATGGCGGAAGCGGCCATCGTCGGCGGGTACAGGACGGTGGCCTTGAGGACGCTGTTGTCGGCCTTGATGGCGTCCATCGCCGACTTGGCCCCGGCCCCGCCGACCATGACGAACTCGTCGCGGCCCGCCTGCTGGATGGCGCGCAGTGCGCCGACTCCCTGGTCGTCGTCGTGGTTCCACAGGGCGTCGATCTTCTTCTGCGCCTGGAGGAGCTGGGCCATCTTGGCCTGCCCCGACTCGACGGTGAAGTCGGCCGCCTGACGGGCCACCAGCTCGACGTTGGAGTAGTTCTTCAGCGCGTCGGCGAAGCCCTGGCTGCGCTGCTTGGTGAGTTCCAGGCTGTCGATGCCGGCCAGCTCGACGACCTTGGCGTTCGACTTCCCCTTGAGCTGCTCGCCGATGTAGTGGCCGGCGTTCAGCCCCATGCCGTAGTTGTCGCCGCCGACCCAGCAGCGGTACGCCTGCGGGGAGGCGAAGATGCGGTCCAGGTTGATGACGGGGATGCCCGCCTTCATCGCTTCGAGGCCCACCTGGGTGAGCGCCTTGCCGTCGGCGGGAAGGATGACGAGGACGTCGACCTTCTTGTTGATGAGGGTCTTGACCTGGCCGATCTGGACGGCCGTGTCGTTGGAACCCTCGGTGATCTCCAGGGTCACCTCGGAGTACTTCTCCGCCCGTGACTTGGCGTTGACGTTGATCGCGTTGAGCCAGCCGTGGTCGGCCTGGGGTCCGGCGAAGCCGATGGTGACGGGCTTGCCGGGCTTGTCGTCGGCGGCGGGCTGATTGCTCTGCGCGACCGCCTTCTCCTTGGGCTCGTTGCTGGTGCAGGCGGTGAGGAAGGCGCCCGCGGAGACGGCTGCGGTGCCGAAGAGCAGGCCTCTGCGGCTGGTTTCTGGCATGGCTGTCAAACCCTTCATCCGGTGCGTTGCATACGGAACAGCGGGTGGTGGTGGGGAGAACCCTGTATCAGGTCTCGATCAGGTCTCTCCGTTGCGCAGCGTGCGGCGCTGGACCAGGACGGCGGCGACGATGATCGCGCCCTTGGCGATCTGCTGGACATCGCTCTGCAGATTGTTGAGCGCGAAGATGTTGGTGATCGTGGTGAAGACGAGGACCCCGAGGACGGAGCCGACGATGGTGCCGCGCCCGCCGCTGAGGAGGGTGCCGCCGATGATGGCCGCGGCGATGGCGTCGAGCTCGTAGAGGTTGCCGTTGGTGTTCTGGCCCGAGCCGGACAGGATGATCAGCATGAAGGCGGCGATGCCGCAGCAGAGTCCGGAGAGCAGGTAGAGGTAGAGCCGCTGGCGGCGTACGTCGATGCCGGCCAGCCGGGCTGCTTCCGCGTTGCCGCCGACCGCGACCGTACGGCGTCCGAAGGTCGTCCGGTTCAGGATCAGCCAGCCGATGACGGTGACCGCGGCGAACACCATGACCAGGGGCGGAATCCCCAGGATGTAGGAGTCGGGCAGGCCCAGGTCGAGGACGGACTGCACGGTGACGATCTGCGTCTTGCCGTCGGTGATCTGGAGGGCGAGTCCACGGGCCGAGGCGAGCATGGCCAGTGTCGCGATGAACGGCACCAGTCCGCCGTACGCGATGAGGAGCCCGTTGACGAGCCCCGCCGCGAGTCCGACGACCACGGCGGTGAAGAGGATTCCCGCGAAGCCGTACTCCTGGGTGGCGAGTGTCGTCGCCCAGACGGAGGCGAGTGCCACCATCGCGCCGACCGACAGATCGATGCCGCCGCTGGTGATGACGAAGGTCATGCCGACGGTGACGACGCCGATGACGGATGCCTGCGTCAGGATCAGCTGGAGGTTGCCGGTGTCCAGGAAGGCATCGGGTTCGGTGATGCCGCCGACGGCGATCAGTACGGCGAGTACGCCGAGCAGCGACAGGTTGCGGACGTCGGCGCGCAGGCCGAAGGCGCGCGGGCCCCTCTCCTTCGAGGGCGGTGCGTCGGCCGGGCCGGTCAGGACCCCCTTGTCCGGCCCGTTGTGCCGCGCCGATGAGACGGGCTGCGTCATGATGCCGGGCTCCCTTCCATCACGAGATCGAGTACGCGGTGCTCGTCGAGCTCCTGGGCGTCGGCCGTGTGCACGACGCGTCCCTCGCGGAGCACCAGCACCCGGTCGGCGAGGCCCAGCACTTCGGGTACCTCGCTGGAGACGAGCAGAACGGCGAGGCCGTCGTCGGCCAGCCGGCGGATCACGGCGTAGAGCTCGGCGCGGGCGCCGACGTCGACACCGCGGGTGGGTTCGTCGAGGAGCAGGACCCGGCAGCCGCGCAGCAGCCAGCGGGCCAGGACCGCCTTCTGCTGGTTGCCGCCGGAGAGCGTACGGACGGCGGCGTCCGGATTGTCGGGCCGCAGGGAGAGCTCCCGGGTCGCGGTCCTGGCCGCCTTCCGTTCGGCGCCGCGGTCGATCCAGCCGCCGCGGGCGAAGCGGGAGAGCGAGGAGACGGAGACGTTACGGGTGACCGATTCCGTCAACAGGAGGGCCTGCGCCTTGCGTTCCTCGGGCGCCAGGCCGATTCCGGCGGCCACCGCGGCACGGACGCTGCCGGGGCGGAGCGGCTTTCCGTCGACGGTGACGCGTCCTGTGGTGGGCCTGCGCGCACCGAAGACGGTCTCCAGGATCTCGGAGCGGCCGGAGCCGACGAGTCCTGCGAGGCCGACGATCTCGCCCGGCCGCAGTTCGAGGTCGAGCGGTTCGAACTCGCCCTTCCTGGACAGCCCTTCGACCGTGAGCACGGGCTGTGCGGCGGCGCGCTCCGCCGTGGCCGTCTTCTCCGGGAAGACGTACTCGACGTTGCGTCCGGTCATCATGGCAACGATGTCGCGCGTCGGCGTGGTCTTGGCATCGAGCCCCACGGCGACGGCCCGGCCGTCCTTCAGTACGGTCACCCGGTCGCCGATCCGGCGGATCTCCTCCAGCCGGTGGGAGATGTAGACGACGGCGACACCCTCGGCGGTGAGCCCGTCGACGATACGGAAGAGGTTGTCGACCTCGTCGGGGTCGAGGGCGGCCGAGGGCTCGTCCATCACGATGAGCCGTACGTCGTGGGAGAGCGCCCGTGCCATCGAGACGATCTGCTGCTGGGCTGCGGAGAGTTCACCGACCGCGCGGGCCGGGTCGATCTCCGGGTGGCCGAGGCGCTTGAGGTGGTCGCCTGCCGCCGTGCGGGCCTCGCGGGTGCGGACGACGAAGCCCGCGGTCGTCGGCTCGTGGCCGAGGAAGATGTTCTCGGCGACCGACAGGCCCTCGACCAGGTCGAGTTCCTGGTAGATGGTGGCGATCCCGAGGCGCATCGCGGCGATGGGCGACTTGAGCGCGACGGGTGCGCCGCGCCAGGTGATCTCGCCGTCGTCGGGTTGGTGGGCGCCGGCCAGCACCTTGATCAGGGTGGACTTGCCGGCGCCGTTCTGCCCGAGGAGACAGTGGACTTCGCCTGCCTGTACCTCCAGGTCCACGCCGTCGAGGGCGCGGACACCGGGGAAGGACTTGGTGATGCCGGACATGGTGAGCAGGGGTGGTTCCGGCACTGGTGCCGGTTCTGGTGCCATGACAAATCCCCTCGGTGCGGGACCGGTGAGCGGGCAGGGCGAGGTGCGGGCGGTGCTGTGGTGCTGGACGTGCCGTGGTGCGGGATGTGCGGGACGTGCGTGCTGTGCCGTGGTGCTGACCGGACCGAGGTTCAGGCCGGTGAGAACAGGTGGTCGCTGATGAGCCGGGCGGCGCCGATGACTCCGGCGGCCGGTCCCAACTCCCCCAGGACGATGGGGAGGTTGCCGGTGGCGAGCGGCAGGGACTGCCGGTACACCTGGGTCCGGACACTGGCGAGGAGGTTGTGGCCGAGGCCGGTCACACCGCCGCCGATCACCACCAGGCCCGGGTTGAAGAAGCTGACGAGTCCGGCGATGACCTGGCCGACCCGGTTGCCGCCTTCGCGGATCAGGTCGAGTGCGGCGGCGTCACCGGCCGCGGCGGCGGCGGCCACGTCGATGGCGTTGAGCCTCCCGGCCGCTTCCAGCCGGGCCGCGAGCTCCGCCGACCGCCCGGAGCGCGCCGCGTCCTCGGCGTCGCGGGCGAGCGCCGCGCCGCTGAAGTGGGCTTCCAGACAGCCCCGGTTGCCGCAGGCGCAGGCCCGGCCGTCCGGTTCCACCTGGATGTGCCCGATGTCTCCGGCGCTGCCGGTCGTACCGCGGTAGACCTCGCCGCCGACGACGATGCCGCAGCCGATGCCCGTACCGATCTTGACGCAGAGGAAGTCGCCCACGGAGCGTGCGACGCCCGCGTGCTGCTCACCCATCGCCATGAGGTTCACGTCGTTGTCGACCATGACGGGGCAGCCCAGCTCCTGGCTGAGCGCCTCGCGGACCGGGAACCCGTCCCAGCCGGGCATGATCGGCGGCGCGACCGGCACGCCTTCGGGAAAGCGGACGGGACCCGGTACGCCGATACCCGCGCCGTCGAAGCCCTCGGCGAGGCCGGAGGCCCGGAGCTTGGCCGCCATCGACAGCACCTGCTCGAAGACGGCGACGGGACCCTCGCGTACGTCCATGGGGTGGTTGAGGTGCCCGAGGACCTCCAACTCGGCGTTGGTGACGGCCACATCGATAGACGTGGCGCCGATGTCGACACCGAGGAACCGCAGTGCGGGAGCGAGCCGGATGTTGTGGGAACGGCGTCCGCCGCGCGAGGCGGCGAGCCCGTCGGCCACGACCAGGCCGGTCTCCAGCAGCCGGTCCACCTCGACGGCGAGCTTGGAGCGCGAGAGGTCGACCTCGTCCCCCAGCTGCGCACGGGAGTTGGGGCCGCCGTCGCGCAACAGCCGCAGCAGCCGCGCCTGATGCGCGTTCGCGGGTCGAGCCGTCATTCGTCTCACACGTCCCTCCCCGCCACATCGGACAGTCCGTCGGGCTTTGGAGGGGAACGTAGCAGCGCTTTCCCGGAGTGGGAAGAAGTTGCGCAGGAATCCGCTCCAACTTTCTCCACACCCAGGACAAAGGAAAGTCCATGCAGCCCCTTGATCGCGTCCATGGCCGACCGGCGGGGCGATATGCGCAGACTGGCCGCCGTCATCCGACCCCGCGTCAGAGATACCCATGAAGGAGCTGAGGATCGTGATCGGACATCGCCGTATCAGGGAACTCACCGCACTGTGCGTCCTGCTCACTCTCGGCACCGCGGCGCCCGCGGCTGCCGCGCACGGTGAAGGACGCACGGTCCACCACGTCGACTGCCGGACGGCGGACGGTCACCGCAACGGTTCGGCCGACCGTCCCTGGAACAGCCTGAAGCAGGTCAACTCCCTGCCGCTGAAGGCCGGTGACAAGGTCCTGTTCGCCCGCGGCTCCCGGTGCACCGGAACCCTGGCACCGCGTGGGGCCGGCGCGGAGGGCAACCCCCTGACGATCGGCGCCTACGGTACGGGCGCCAAGCCGGTGATCGACGGCGCCGGTGCGCCGGACGCCGTACTGCTGCGCAACACCGAGTGGATCGAGGTCTCCGGCCTGGAGATCACCAACGCGGGTGCGCCGGGCCGGAACAAGCGCGGTGTCCATGTGGTGCTCGACGACTACGGCACGGGTTCCCACTACCGGCTGACCGGCCTCGACATCCACGACGTCCTCGGTGACGACACGAAGCACACCGGCGGCTCCGCGGGCATCCTCTTCTCCGTCACCGGGTCCGCGGTGGAGACGAGGTTCGACGACGTTCGGGTCGAGGGCAACACGCTGAGGACGGTGGACCGCGAGGGCATCTACTTCGCGTCCAGTTGGAACAACCGTCCCGCGATCACCGACTACGACCCGGCGGGCCCTCGCTGGATTCCCGCCACGCGCGTGGTCGTACGGGGCAACACACTGGAGGACCTGGGCGGTGACGGCATCGTCATGACCGCAACCGACGGGGCGCTCGTCGAGCGGAACACGGTCCGCGGCTTCCAGCGCCGCTCCGCCGGGTACAACGCGGGCATCTGGCCGTGGAACGCCGACAACACCGTGTTCCAGCACAACGACGTCTCCGGCGGCGAGACCACCCGGGACGGCATGGCGTACGACGTCGACGAGGGCTCGTACGGCACGGTGTTCCAGTACAACTACAGCCACGACAACGCCGGCGGGTTCTTCCTCGTCTGCACGGCGGGCGGCCATCTCGGCGATGCGGTGATCCGGCACAACATCAGCCAGAACGACCGCTTCCGGGGCATCGAGACGTGCTCGGGCTCCTTCGACGACGTCCGCTTCCTGAACAACACGATCTACATCGGCCCGGGCATCAGCCAGACCGTGGTGAACGAGAACACCACCAACAAGCACCAGATCGCCTTCCGGAACAACCTGGTCGTCAAGGAGGGGGCGGGCACCGCCGGCTTCAGCCTCCGCTCCGGCGCGGTCACGGCGTCCCACAACACCCTGCGCAACATCACCGGCGCCCCCGCCAACCCGGGCGGCAGTACGGCCGACCCGCTGATCGTCGGCCGCGGCACGGCCACCTCGTCGGCGGACGCCGGTGCGGCGTACGCACTGCACGCCGACTCCCCCGCGATCGGCGCCGGCATCGCCCTCGCGGACGCCGGGGACCGCGACTACTCCGGCAACCCGATCACACCGGGCTCCGCCCCCAACGTCGGCGCGTACAACGGCGCCGGAATCACCGGGCCCCTGCCCACACCGGTCGGCCTCACCGGCTGAGCGGCGCGCCGATGGGGGCGCCGGGTGATCCTGCCGCCCCCATCGGTGCGGTCCGGCCCGCACGGCGGGCCGGATCAGCTTTCTTCGTTACGCCTCTTCGCGCCGGTGGTACGTCTCGCGCGTGTGCTCCGTGTGCGCGCGCATGACCTCTGTGGCCCGCTGCTCGTCCCGTGTGGAGATCGCCGCGATCAGTTCGCGGTGCTCGATCCACGACTGGGTACCGCGCTGGCGGGCCACCGGCGTGTAGTACCAGCGGACCCTGCGGTCCACCTGTCCCGCCAGTTCGGCGAGGACGACATTGCCGGCCAGCTCCATGACCTTGGCGTGGAACGCGGCGTTGGTGGCAACCGCCAGGTCCACGTCGTCTCCGGCGACGGCCTGCTCGCCCCTGGCGCAGAGCTCTTCGAGCGCCGCGATGCCCGCGGTGCCCGAGTTGGCCGCGGCGAGCCTGGCCGCCTCGGCCTCCAGGAGCGTCCGGACCGAGAGCAGCTGGTCCGCCTCCTGCTCGGTGGGCTCGTGGACGAAGGCGCCCTGCGCGGGACGCAGGTCGACCCAGCCCTCGGTGTTCAGCCGCTGGAGCGCTTCGCGCACCGGCTGCCTGGACACCCCGAGATGCCCCGCGAGTTCGCTCTCGACCAGATGCTGGCCGGGTCGCAGTGCTCGCGTGGTGATCAGTTCGAGCAGCGCCTCGTAGACGCGCTCGCGCAGCGGGCCGGGCCGTTCCAGCCTCGGCACAGCCCCTTGCGGCAGTCCTGTGGACAACATCGCGGTCCCCCTCCAGGCGACGAGCAATTGCTTATCGTCTACAGTCTACCGAGCACAATGCGGGTCAGGGACAGCGGATCACTTGACCGGCGTACGAGAGATTGCCGCCGAAGCCGAAAAGCAGCACCGGAGCACCGCTCTCGATCTCCCCGCGCTCCACCAGTTTGGACAGCGCCATCGGGATGGAAGCGGCGGATGTATTGCCGGAATCCACCACATCCCGGGCGATGATCGCGTTGACCGCGCCGATCTTCTTCGCGACCGGTTCGATGATCCTCAAATTGGCTTGATGCAGCACCACCGCGGCGAGGTCCTCGGGGGCGATACCTGCCTTTTCGCACACCTTGCGAGCAATCGGCGGCAGCTGCGTGGTGGCCCAGCGGTAGACCGACTGTCCCTCCTGGGCGAAGCGCGGGGGCGTGCCCTCGATGCGCACCGCGTTGCCCATGCCGGGCACCGAGCCCCAGAGGACAGGACCGATCCCGGGCTGCTCGTCGGCACCGGTGTCCGCGACGACGACCGCGGCGCCCGCGCCGTCACCGAGCAGGACGCAGGTGGTGCGGTCGGTCCAGTCGGCGATGTCGGCCATCTTGTCGGCGCCGATGACCAGGACGCGTGTGGCGGCCTCTGCCCGGATCGCGTGGTCCGCGGTCGCGAGGGCGTGCGTGAACCCGGAGCAGACCACGTTGATGTCCATCACCGCGGGCGAGCCCATACCGAGCCGTGCCGCGACCCGCGCCGACATGCTCGGCGAGCGGTCGATGGCGGTGGAGGTCGCCACGAGGACCATGTCGATGTCCGAGGGCTGCAGGCCGGCGGCGGCCAGCGCCTTGGCTCCCGCGTGTGCGGCCATCTCGTCCACCGGCTCGTCGGGACCACCCACGTGACGGGTCTTGATGCCGACGCGGCTGGTGATCCACTCGTCACTGGTGTCCACCATGGCGGCCAGATCGTGATTGGTGAGCACCTTGGCGGGCTGATAGTGGCCGAGCGCCACGACACGTGAGCCGGTCATGTACGGGTTCCCCTCGCTACGTATGGCAGGAACCATCCAGTCTTGGTCGCTACTGCCCGGTACGGGGACACGTAACCCCACAGGATTCCGGGCCGAGGCTTGGAGCCTTGACAACAGCCGTGACTACAGTCTTGACCCCCCAGACGGCATACTGTAGACAATATTCTGTCGACTTGACACCCTCGCTCGGTCCTCTCACCGAACGGAGAGCCCCGTGAAAGTCGCAGTTGTCGGTGCCGGAGCCATCGGCGCCTATGTAGGGGCCGCGCTCCACAGAGCCGGCGCCGAGGTCCATCTCATCGCCCGAGGTCCGCACCTGGCGGCCATGCGCCGCGACGGTGTGCGCGTCCTCAGTCCACGCGGCGACTTCACCGCGCGCCCCGCGGCCACCGACGATCCTTCGGAGGTCGGACCCGTCGACTATGTGTTCCTCGGCCTCAAGGCCAACTCGTACGCGGTTTCGGGCCCCTTGGTCCATCCGCTGATGCACGACCGCACCGCCGTGATCGCCGCGCAGAACGGCATTCCCTGGTGGTACTTCCACGGCCTCACGGGACCGCACACCGGGCGCCGACTCGACAGCGTCGACCCGGCCGGTGCGGTCAGCGCAACCCTGCCGCCCGAGCGCGCCATCGGGTGCGTCGTCTACGCCGCGACGGAGATCGAGGCACCCGGCGTCGTGCGCCATCTCGAAGGCACCCGGTTCTCCATCGGCGAACCGGACCGCTCCGTCTCGCGGCGCTGTCTCGACTTCAGCGAGGCCATGGTAGCGGGTGGACTCAAATGCCCGGTCGAACCCGACCTGCGCAACGACATCTGGATCAAGCTGCTCGGCAACATCTCCTTCAACCCGATCAGCGCGCTGGCCAGAGCCACGATGGGCCAGATCTGCCGCCATCCGGACACCCGCGCGCTCGTGGAGTCGATGATGCGCGAAACCCTCGACGTGGCGGCCGCTCTCGGCTGCCACCCCGCGATCTCCGTGGAGCGGCGTATCGCGGGCGCGGAGCGCGTCGGCGACCACAAGACCTCCACCCTCCAGGACCTGGAGAAGGGCAAACCCCTCGAACTCGACGTGCTGCTCGCCGCCGTCGTCGAGCTGGCCGGACTGGCCGGGACGCCCGTACCGACGCTGCGCGCCGTGCACGCGCTCGCCGACCTCCTCGCCACCACCTCCTCGGCCCCAGCAGGGAGCGCACCATGAACAACGGCCGCACCACAGGCAACGACGGCAGGCGCCGCAAGGGCCGGCAGCCGAAGAGTTACGAACGTCTCACCCACCCGCTCGTACGCGACGAGGGCGGAAGCCTGCGGCGCGCGAGCTGGGACGAGGCGCTGACGCGGGCGGCTGCCGGATTCCGGCAGACCCGTGAGGCGTACGGCCCCGATGCCTTCGCGATGCTCTCCTGCGCCCGCGCCACCAACGAGATGAACTACGTGGCCCAGAAGTTCACTCGGGTCGTGATGGGCACCAACAACGTCGACTCCTGCAACCGCACCTGCCACGCCCCCAGCGTCGCCGGCCTCTCGGCCGCCTTCGGCTCGGGCGGCGGCACCTCCTCGTACGAGGAGGTCGAGCACACCGACCTCGTCATCATGTGGGGCTCCAACGCCCGCTTCGCGCACCCGATCTTCTTCCAGCACGTCCTGAAGGGCATCCACAACGGGGCCCGGATGTACGCCGTCGACCCGCGCCGCACCTCGACCGCCGAGTGGGCGGAGAGCTGGCTCGGCCTCAACGTCGGCACCGACATCCCCCTGGCGCACGCCATCGGCCGCGAGATCATCCACGCGGGACTCGTCAACACCGCCTTCGTGGACCGCGCGACGACCGGTTTCGAGGAGTACGCGGCGCTCGTCGAACCCTGGACGACGAGCGCGGCGGAGAAGGTGACCGGAGTCCCCGCCGAGGCGATCCGGGACCTGGCACACGCCTACGCCACCGCCGAACGCGCCCAGCTGTGCTGGACCTTGGGCATCACGGAGCACCACAACGGCACCGACAACGTCCGTGCGCTCATCAACCTGTCGATGCTCACCGGCCATGTCGGACGGTACGGCTCCGGGGTGCAGCCGCTGCGCGGCCAGAACAACGTGCAGGGCGGCGGCGACATGGGCGCCATCCCGAACAAACTGCCCGGCTTCCAGGACATCCTCGACCCGGAGTCGCGGGGGAAGTTCGAGCGGTCCTGGGACACGGTGATCCAGCCCCGGTACGGCAAGACGCTCACCGAGATGTTCGAGGCGATGGAGAGCCGCGAACTGCGGGCCGTGTACTGCATTGGCGAGAACCCGGCGCAGTCCGAGGCCGACAGCGAGCAGGCCGTGCGCCGCCTCGCCTCGCTCGACCATCTGGTGGTGCAGGACATCTTCCTGACGAAGACCGCCGAGATGGCCGATGTCGTCCTGCCCGCCGCCGCCGCGTGGGCGGAGACGGACGGCACGACGACCAACAGCGAACGGCGCGTGCAGCGGGTCCGGGCGGCCCTGGTCCCCCCGGGCGAGGCCCGCGAGGACATCGACATCATCTGCGCACTGGCCGAACGACTGGGACACGACTGGAAGTTCGCCGACTCCGAGACCGTGTGGAACGAGCTCCGGGCCCTGTCCCCCGACCACTTCGGCATGACGTACGACCGGCTGGCCGAGCACCAGGGGCTCCAGTGGCCCTGCCCGGACACGGAGAAACTGCCGTCGACGTTCCTGCACGCCCGGCTGTGGGAGACCGACCCGGAGCGACGGGGCCCCGCGGCCCCCTTCGGCCTGGTGGCGCACGATCCGCCGGTCGACCTCACCGATGAGACGTATCCGCTGCGCCTCACGACGGGCCGGCGCCTCGACTCGTACAACACCGGTGTCCAGAGCGGCAGTTACGCCTCGCCGTTGCGTCGCGGCGAGTACATCGAGCTCTGCCCGGAGGACGCCGAGGCGTACGGCGTGACGAGCGAGGAGCGGGTACGGGTCTCGTCCCGGCGGGGCAGTGTCACCGCGCCCGTGTGGATCGACCACGGGCTGCGGCCCGGACTGGCCTTCATGACGATGCACTTCCCTGACGAGGTCGACACCAACCAGCTGACGATCGAGGCGAACTGCCCGATCGCCGGCACCGCCGAGTTCAAGGCGTCCGCCGTACGGATAGAGAAGCTGGTGCCCGCATGGACCTGAGATTCACCGGTGCCGCACCGTCCGATGCCGAGCGCGCGGCCGTGGACGCACTGCTCGGTCCCCCGCCCTCCGGCTGGGAGGGGGCCGCCGAACGCACCGACGAGGATCTGCGCTGGGCGACAGGCGGCGCCTCGGCCGCCAAGGACCGGCGCGACCAGCTCCTGCCCGCCCTGCACGCGGTGAACGACCGCGTGGGGTGGATCAGCGAAGGGGCGCTGGACTACATCTGCCGACGGCTGACGGTGGCTCCGGCGGAGGCGTACGGAGTGGCGACGTTCTACTCCATGTTCTCGGTGAAGCCCCGCCCGGCGAAGGTCCTGCACGTCTGCACGGACCTGGCCTGCGCGGCCCGCGGCTCGGGGGCACTGTGCGCGAGTCTGCGGTCGGAGCTGGGCGAGCCGGGCACTCCGGTGGAGGGTGCGGTCTGGCAGGAGAGCCCCTGCCTGGGCCTGTGCGAGAGGGCCCCGGCGGCGCTGCTGCTCCAGGCGGGCCCTCCGATGCTCCAGGACCGCCACGCGGTCATCGCCCCCGCCACCGCACCCGCCATCGCCGCAGCCGCCCGCTCCCCCGAATCCGCCCCCACCGAACCCCCCGCCGAATCCGCCGTCCCCCAGGCCGGATCCCCGGACCTCGTCCTCCTCAAGCGCATCGGCACGGTCGACCCCACCTCCCTGGACGACTATCGGGCCACCGGCGGATACACCGCCCTGCGCCGGGCGTTCACCCTCGGGCCCGCCGCAGTGATCCGCGAAGTGCTGGACGCGGGCCTGGTCGGCAGGGGCGGCGCCGCGTTCCCCACCGGGCGCAAGTGGCAGGCCACCGCCCAGCAGGCCGACGGCCCGCACTACCTGGTCTGCAACGCCGACGAGAGCGAACCGGGCACGTTCAAGGACCGCGTCCTGATGGAGGGTGACCCGTTCGCTCTGATCGAGGCGATGACCGTCGCCGGGTACGCCATCGGCGCCGAGCGGGGCTACCTCTACCTGCGTGGCGAGTACCCGCGCGCGTACGAACGGCTGAGCAACGCGATATCGGCCGCCCGCGCCCGCGGCCTGCTGGGTCCTGACGTCCTCGGGCAGGGGTACGCCTTCGACATCGAGATCCGGCGCGGGGCGGGCGCGTACATCTGCGGTGAGGAGACCGCGATCTTCAACTCGATCGAGGGGCAGCGCGGCGAACCGCGGTCCAAACCGCCGTTCCCGGTGGAGAAGGGCCTGTTCGGCAAACCGACCGCCGTCAACAACGTCGAGACGCTGGTCAACGTCCTGCCGATCCTGGAGCACGGAGCCGCCGCCTACGCGGCGACGGGCACCGGTTCGTCGACCGGCACCAAGCTGTTCTGCGTTTCGGGACAGGTGGACCGTCCCGGCATCTACGAGCTGCCCTTCGGCGCGAACCTGCGGGAGCTGCTCGACCTCGCGGGCCCCGCCCGGAACCTGCGGGCGGTACTGCTCGGCGGCGCGGCCGGCGGCTTCGTACGCCCCGACGAGCTGGACATCCCGCTGACCTTCGAGGGGACACGGGCGGCGGGCACGACCCTCGGTTCGGGTGTCGTGCTGGTCCTGGACGACTCCGTCGAACTGCCGCGCATCCTGCTGCGGATCGCGGAGTTCTTCCGCGACGAGTCGTGCGGGCAGTGCGTGCCGTGCCGGGTGGGCACCGTCCGCCAGGAGGAGGCGCTGCACCGGATCGTGGACCGGACCGGCGCCGGGGCCGCCGAGGACATCGCGCTCATGAGAGAGGTGGGCGAGGCCATGCGGGACGCCTCGATCTGCGGTCTGGGTCAGACCGCCTGGAACGCCGTGGAGTCCGCCATCGACCGTCTGGGGGTCTACAAGTGACCGCTGTTCCGCTCCAACTGCCGCGCCGTCTGATCGAGTTCACCCTGGACGGGCAGGAGACCCGGGTCCCGGAGGGTTCGACGATCCTGGACGCCTGCCGGGCCGCGGGCAAGGACATCCCGACCCTCTGCCAGGGCGACACGCTCACACCCAAGAACGCCTGCCGGGTGTGCGTCGTCGAGGTGGAGGGGGCCCGCACCCTCGCACCGGCGTGCTCACGGCGGGCGGAAGCGGGCATGACGGTGCTGACGGACACCGACCGGGCCAGGCACAGCCGCAAGGTGGTCCTGGAACTGCTCGCCTCGTCCACGGACCTGTCCACGACGCCCCGCGCGGCGGAATGGATCAAGGAGTACGAGGCGAAGCCGGACCGTTTCGGTCCGGACGCGGCCCGGGTCAACGAGGAACCCAAGGTCGACAACGACCTCTACGTCCGCGACTACGACAAGTGCATCCTCTGCTACAAGTGCGTGGACGCCTGCGGCGAGCAGTGGCAGAACACCTTCGCCATCGCCGTGGCGGGGCGCGGCTTCGACGCCCGTATCTCCACCGAGCACGACGCCCCGCTGACCGATTCGGCGTGCGTCTACTGCGGCAACTGCATCGAGGTGTGCCCCACCGGGGCGCTCTCCTTCAAGAGCGAGTTCGACATGCGCGCGGCCGGTACCTGGGACGAACCGGCCCAGACCGAGACCACCACCGTCTGCGCGTACTGCGGCGTCGGCTGCAACGTCACGCTCCATGTGCAGGACAATGAGATCGTCAAGGTCACCTCGCCGCACGACAACCCGGTGACCCACGGCAACCTCTGCATCAAGGGCCGCTTCGGCTACCAACACGTACAGAATCGGGTTTAACCGCCATGGGACGGGTCACCGAGCGCCGCCGCACCATCCGCATCCGGGACGGGGCGGTCACCACCCGCCCGGACACACTGGTCGCCGAGGAGCCGCTGGAGATCCGGCTGAACGGCAAGCCGCTAGCCATCACGATGCGCACCCCGGGCGACGACTTCGCGCTGGCGGCGGGCTTCCTGGTGAGCGAGGGCGTGCTCGGTGAGGGCTCCGAGGTGCAGTCGATCGTGTACTGCGCCGGAGCGACGGCCGACGGAGTCAACTCGTACAACGTGGTCGACGTGCGACTCGCGCCGGGCGTCGTGGTCCCCGACATCACGCTCGAACGCAACGTCTACACCACGTCGTCGTGCGGCCTGTGCGGAAAGGCGAGCCTCGACGCCGTCCGCACCACGACCCGTCATCCCGTCGCCGATACTCCCCCGGTCCGGGTGACACCCGAACTCCTCGCCGGCCTCCCCGACCGGTTGCGCGAGGCACAACGGGTGTTCGACCGGACCGGGGGTCTGCACGCGGCGGCGTTGTTCTCGGAGGCGGGCGAACTGCTCGACATCCGGGAGGACGTCGGCCGGCACAACGCGGTCGACAAGCTCGTCGGCCGGGCCCTCACCGACGACCGGCTGCCGCTCTCACGGGCGATCCTGCTGGTGTCCGGGCGGGCGTCGTTCGAGCTGGCGCAGAAGGCGGTGATGGCCGGCATCCCGATGCTCGCGGCCGTCTCGGCGCCTTCGTCGCTGGCCGTGGATCTGGCGGCCGAGACCGGACTGACCCTGGTCGGCTTTCTCCGGGGTCCGTCCATGAACGTGTACGCGGGTGAGCACCGCATCGCCCTTGAGGCGACGGCCGGCAAGGGCTGAGGCGGCCCCGCCCGCTGCACGGGTCAGGGGTCCGGCCGGCGGGGAGCGCCCCCTGCGCCGGCCGGTCCCTCCTGCCCGCCGGACGGGCTCATGCATGCCGTCCCGTGCCGTCCTGTGCCGTCCTGGGGATCACCCCACCACAACGGCCTCCTGTGACACGGCCGGGCTCGTCGGCAGCGGATCGCGTGCGCGTCGTTTCGCGATCACCGCGCAGACCATCAGCTGCATCTGGTGGAAGAGCATCAGCGGCAGCACCGCGAGGCTCGCGTGCGCACCGAACAGGACGCTCGCCATCGGCAGTCCGGCGGCCAGGCTCTTCTTCGACCCTGCGAACTGGATGGCGATGCGGTCCCCCCGGTCGAACCCGAGCCGCTTCGCCCCGTACCAGCTCAGCGTGAGCATCAGCGCGAGAAGCACCGCTTCGGTGGCGAGGAGCGCGCCGAGGCGTACCGGGGTGACCTGGTGCCAGATGCCGGCGACCATGCCCTCGCTGAACGCCGTGTAGACGACCAGCAGGATCGACCCGCGGTCGACGTACCCGAGGACCTGCTTGTGCCGGGCGAGGAAGCCGCCGATCCAGCGGCGCAGCACCTGCCCTGCGAGGAACGGCACCAGCAGCTGGAGCACGATCTTCAGCAGGCCGTCGGCCGAGAATCCGCTGCCGCTGCCGCTGATCAGCAGGCCGGCGAGCAGCGGGGTGAGGAGAATCCCGGCGAGGCTGGAGAAGGAGCCCGCGCAGATCGCCGCGGGCACGTTGCCGCGGGCGATCGAGGTGAAGGCGATCGAGGACTGAATGGTCGAGGGGACCAGGCAGAGGAAGAGCAGGCCCTCCTGGAGCTGGGGCGTCAGCACGTGCGGGACGAGTCCCCCGCTCGCCAGTCCGAGCAGTGGGAACGCCACGAACGTGCAGGCCAGGACCGTGAGGTGGAGGCGCCAGTGCTTCAGTCCTTCGAGCGCTTCGGCGGTGGAGAGCCGGGCTCCGTAGAGGAAGAACAGAAGGGCGACCGCCCCGGTGGAGGCCCCGCCCGCCACGTCCGCTGCGGTTCCCGATGCGGGCAGCAGCGCCGCCAGCACGACCGTGCCGATCAGCGCCAGGATGTACGGGTCGATCGGCAGCCAGGACGGCAGCTTCGGTGTGCGGCGGCTCATGTGCTCCACGTGTCTCTCGGTCAGGTCGTGCCCTCCCCATCGTGCTCTTGATCACCGCAATCGGGAATCCGGTATACCGCTCTGACTGTCATCACGGATCGCGATAACCTGCCACCATGTACGACCCCGCCCAGCTCCGTACCTTTCTCGCCGTCGCGCAGACCCTGAGCTTCACGCAGGCCGCCCGCAGACTCGGCGTCCGTCAGTCCACGGTCAGCCAGCATGTGCGGCGGCTGGAGGACGCGACCGGCAGGCAGCTGTTCTCCCGGGACACCCACAGCGTCGATCTCACCGAGGACGGCGAGGCGATGCTCGGCTTCGCCCGGTCGATCCTTCAGGCGCACGAGCGGGCTTCGGCCTTCTTCACCGGCACCCGGCTGCGCGGCCGGCTGCGTTTCGGCGCCTCGGAGGACTTCGTCCTCACCAGGCTCCCGGAGATCCTGGAGTCGTTCAGGCGTGACCACCCGGAGGTCGAGCTCGAACTGACCGTGGAGCTGTCCGGGAAGCTGCACCAGCAGCTGGAGGCGGGCCGGCTCGACCTCGTGCTCGCCAAGCGGCGCACGGGCGACACGCACGGGGAGCTCGTCTGGCGGGACGCACTGACCTGGATCGGCGCGCCGCAGCTCCGGATCGATCCGGAGCGCCCGGTGCCGCTGATCGTCTTCCCGCCGCCCGGCATCACACGGGCCCGTGCCCTGGAGGTCCTGGAGGAGCACGGCCGCTCCTGGCGGGTGTCGTGCACGAGCACGAGCCTGAGCGGGCTCATCGCGGCGGCGCGCGCGGGCCTCGGCGTCATGGCGCACACCCGTGGGCTGATCCCGCCCGGGCTGGCCCCGGTCCCCGCGAGGGCGGGCCTGCCGGAGCTCGGCGACGTGGACTTCGTCCTGCTGCACGGCCGGCACCGGGGCGGGGCACAGGAGGCGGCGGACGCCCTGGCCGCGGCGGTCCTGGCCGGCGGGACCATTGGCAGAGAAAGGCCGCATAACCACACAGAGTGGGAGTGATCGCGGTGTACAGATTCGGTGGAGATTCGGGCGCAAGCCACTTACTCCGCGGTCAGAAGTCTGCCCGTGCCTGGCCCATCTGGCCGGATTTCTGCGGCTGACCTGTGCAGATGCCACGCTTTACGAATGCTTCACGCTCTCCCGCCACGGCGCCCGGTGGGGTAGCGTCGCGGCGCTGTGCGGAGGCCACGAGGAGCAGTTCATTGCGCGAGTTCACTGTCCCACCCATGGCGACCGCACCCCAAGTCGGCGGTCTCGCCGATGCTGTGTTCGACAACGCCGAGGACGATCCGCACCGGATCGCGCTCGGGCGCAAGGACGCGGCCGGGCAGTGGCGCGATGTCACCGCCGCGAGCTTCCGCGACGAGGTGCTGGCCCTGGCCAAGGGGCTGATAGCCCACGGCGTACGGTTCGGCGACCGCATCGCCCTGATGTCCCGTACGCGCTACGAGTGGACGGTCTTCGACTTCGCGGTGTGGACCGTCGGTGCCCAGTCCGTACCGATCTACCCCACGTCATCGGCCGAGCAGGTGCTCTGGATGCTCCACGACGCCGAGGTCACGGCCGTCATGGTCGAGCACGAGGACCACGCCATGACCATCGGCTCGGTGGTCGACAGACTCCCCCATCTGAAGCGGCTGTGGCAGCTGGACGCCGACGCCGTGGGCGAGCTGGTCGCGGCGGGCGCGCAGATCGACGACGAGGTGGTGCACCGGCACCGGCGCGCCGTGACGCCCGAGTCCGTGGCGACGGTGATCTACACCTCGGGCACCACCGGCCGCCCGAAGGGCTGTGTGACCACGCACGCCAATTTCATGTTCGAGTCGGACACCATGGTCAGCAGGTGGGAGCCGGTCTTCCACTCCAAGCCGGGCGACGAGGCCGCGACCCTGCTCTTCCTCCCGCTGGCCCACGTCTTCGGACGGATGGTGGAGATCGCCGCGATCCGCGGCCGGGTGAAGCTGGGACATCAGCCCGAGCTCTCGGCGAGCGCCCTGATGCCGGACCTGGTCTCGTTCCGGCCGACGTTCATCCTCGCCGTCCCGTACATCTTCGAGAAGGTCTTCAACGGAGCCCGGCGCAAGGCCGAGGCGGAGGGCAGGCTCGGACCGTTCGAGAAGGCCGTCGAGGTCGCGGTGAAGTACGCGGAGGCCATGGAGCACCGGGCGTTCGGCACGGGCCCCGGGCCCTCCGCCGGACTGCGGATGCAGCACCAGTTCTTCGACAAGGTCGTCTTCAAGAAGGTCCGCGACGCGATGGGCGGCCGGGTGCGGCACGCGATGTCGGGCGGCTCGGGCATGGACCGACGGCTCGGACTGTTCTTCGCGGGCGCGGGCGTCGTCGTGTACGAGGGGTTCGGCCTGACCGAGTCCACCGCGGCGGCGACCGCGAACCCGCCGGAACGCACCCGGTACGGCACCGTCGGGCAGCCGATCCCCGGCACGTCCGTGCACATCGCCGAGGACGGCGAGATCTGGCTGCACGGCGACAACGTGTTCTCCGGCTACCTGGGCGATCCGAAGTCCACCTCCGCGGTGCTCCACGACGGCTGGCTGGCCACGGGCGATCTGGGTGCGCTCGACGAGGACGGCTATCTGACGATCACCGGGCGGAAGAAGGAGATCCTGGTGACCTCGGGCGGCAAG
Organism: Streptomyces sp. NPDC055749; assembly: GCF_053617235.1. Classification (NCBI taxonomy): domain Bacteria; kingdom Bacillati; phylum Actinomycetota; class Actinomycetes; order Kitasatosporales; family Streptomycetaceae; genus Streptomyces; species Streptomyces sp. NPDC055749. Next base: position 145,146 of record NZ_JBSHFH010000010.1, read on the forward strand.
AGCGTGTCGCCGGCCGGTCTGGAGGAGCGGGTGCGGGCGCATCCGCTGGTGGCGCAGTGCATCGTCGTCGGCAACGACCGTCCGTACATCGCGGCGCTGGTGACCGTGGACCAGGAGTCCGTGGACCACTGGCTCGCCATGCAGGGCCGGACGCCGCTGAACCCGGGCGAACTGGTGCGGGACCCGGATCTGGAGATGGAGGTCCGCCGCGCCGTGGTGGCCGCCAACACGGCGGTGTCGCAGGCCGAGTCGATCCGTACGTTCCGGATCCTGGCGCACCAGTTCACCGAGGAGCGCGGTCTGCTCACCCCTTCGCTGAAGCTGAAGCGCAAGGCGATCGAGACGGCGTACGCGGCCGAGGTCGACGCGCTCTATCACTGAGGGAATGGACGGGCGCCGAGGGAATGTGCGTGCTTCCCTGATCGTTGGAATACGGAGTACCAACCGACCAACGTAAGGATCGACCGCTCGTGAGCCAGGTCCCCTCCATCACCCTCAACAACGGCGTCGAAATGCCGCAGCTCGGTTTCGGTGTCTGGCAGGTGCCGGACGACGAGGCGGAGAAGGCGGTGGCCACAGCCATCGAGTCCGGGTACCGGAGCATCGACACCGCCGCGATCTACGAGAACGAGACGGGCACGGGCAAGGCCGTCGCCGCCTCCGGTGTCGCCCGCGAGGAGCTGTTCGTCACCACGAAGCTGTGGAACAGCCAGCAGGGATACGACAAGACGCTGCGCGCTTTCGACGCCTCGCTCGACAAGCTCGGTCTCGACTACGTCGACCTGTACCTGATCCACTGGCCGCTTCCGGTCAAGGACGCGTACGTGGACACGTACAAGGCCCTGGAGAAGATCCACGCGGACGGCCGCGCCAAGGCCATCGGCGTGTCGAACTTCCTGCCCGCGCACCTGGAACGCCTGATCGCCGAGACCTCCGTGGTCCCCGTGATCAACCAGGTCGAGCTCCACCCGCAGCTCCAGCAGGCCGAGCTGCGCGCCTTCCACGCCAAGCACGACATCGCCACCGAGGCGTGGTCGCCGCTGGGTCAGGGCAAGGGCCTCCTGGAGGTCCCGACCGTCCTCGCGATCGCCCGGAAGCACGGCCGGACGCCCGCACAGGTCGTCCTTCGCTGGCACCTCCAGACGGGCAACGTGGTGATCCCGAAGTCCGTGACCCCGTCGCGGATCGTGGAGAACCTGGACGTGTTCGGTTTCGAGCTGGACGCCGACGACCTGGCAGCGTTCGCCGCACTGGACGAGGGCAAGCGCCTCGGCCCGGACCCGGCCGAATTCGCCTACGACGCCTGAGTCACGCATCCCGGCGCCCCCACCGTGAAGACGGTGGGGGCGCCGTCGCACGGGCGGATACCGAACGCCGCTGTCCGAACACGCCGAAGGAGACCTGAACATGAGCGGGGACACCGCGCCCGTCGTGGAAGCGGGCCTGTACCGCCTGCGCAATGTGGCCAGCGGGCTGCTGCTGGAGGTGTACGGCGCGGCGAAGGGCGGCGGCGCCAATGTGCAGCAGGGCAAGGAGACGGGGTCGGCCGCGCAGCACTGGGAGCTCTCGCCCGTGCACGAGGGTGCGGCCCTCTACCACCTGGTCAACGCGAACAGCGGCAAACGCCTGGACGTCGCCAACGCCTCCATGGAGAACGGCGCGAACATCCAGCAGTGGCGGGCCAACAACTTCGGCGCCCAGGAGTGGCTGATCGAACAGCACCTGGAGACACCGGGCACGGTGACCCTGGTGAGTTTCATCAGCGGACTCGTCCTGGAGGTCGCCGGAGGAAGCACGGACGACGGGGCCAACGTCCAGCAGTGGGAGGACACCGACTCCCCCGGCCAGTGGTGGCAGTTGGAGCCGGTGGCACACCCCTGAGTACGCGTACTCATGACCGCGACAATCCGTTCGTCCCACAATCGAGCGGCCCTTGTCGTACGGGAAATGGAGTGCCTCCGTGAAACGTCTACCGCTGGCCGTGGCTGCCGGTCTGCTTCTGCTGACCGGCTGCGGCTCCGAACGCGTCGATGGTTCACCAGGTGCCTCGTCGACCGGCGTGCAGCCGTCCGCGTCGCAGGACTACGAGAAGCAGGCCGAAGAGGCCCGCGCGAAGCACGACCGGACGTTCCCGGATGTGGCGGCCCGCTGTGCGGACAGCAGCCCGAGCCCGTCGCCCAGCCGGACGGGAGCCACGGAGCCCGCGAACCCCGAGGCGGACCGTTACGCCGAGAACCACGCGTTCAAGCGGCAGATGCCGCTCAAGCCGGAGGCACAGTGCCGGGGGAAGGCCCACGCCGACCGGATCACCGACGCCCTGCGCGAGACCGGCGGGTCGGGCCCGTCGAACGAGCAGGCCGTGCGAGCCGTCCTGGAAGACCTCGGCTATCCGGCCGAGGGCACCCAGGTCTACGGCTCCGGGCACGCGCTCGGCTTCAGCCTGTCCGTTCCCGGTGGCGTCCCGTGCGTCAGCGGCGGAGTGGGCCCGCCCCTGAACGTCGAGGCCCACGGCCCGTACATGGAGGGCGGCTGCGTCGAGCCGCGGGGCGGGCACTGATCCCCTGAACGGCAGTCGCCAGGGAGTGTCCGGCCTACGCCTTCCTGGCCAGGTGCACCGTCCGGGCCGAGAGTACGAAGACGTCCTCGCGGTGGTGCAGCCCGGCCGGGTCCTCCGGGTCGAGGAGCCGGTCGAGTACGGCGATGTCCTCGGCCGACAGCCGTTCCGCGAATCCCTCGCGCTGGCGGGCGAAGCTCGCGACGACGTACTCGCGGGCGGTCGCGGAGATCGGCGCCGGCAGGTCGAGCAGGAAGCTGCGCGGGGCGTGCGGCTCCAGGCCGACCGCGGTGAACAGGGCGTTCCAGTCCTCGGTCTCCTGCTTTGCGTCCGGCAGCGACGCCCGCATGTCCGCGAACCAGTCCGCCTGGACCGCGTCGAGCCGGGCCTCGAGACCTGGCCTGCCGAAGCCGATGTCGCGGGGCAGCTGACGGGTCGGCAGCCCGCCCTCGACGAGCGCGACGGCGCCGCCGGGGCGCAGCAGTCCGGCGAAGCCGGCCAGGACGCCGCGCTGGTCGCCCATGTGGTGCAGGGAGTTGCCCGCCCAGATCAGATCGGCCTCGTCCAGCTTGCCGAGATCTTCGGGGAGTTCGGCGTGGAGGGTCCGGACCCTGTCCCGCAGGCCGAGCCGCCGCGCACGGGCGCTCGCCCGCTCCAGGAGGGCCGGGGTGCCGTCCACGGCGACGACCTCGGCCTCCGGGAAGACCTCGGCGAGCAGACAGGTGACGACGCCGGGGCCACTGCCGACGTCGAGGACGCGGCGCACCGTCGGGGCCGAGGGGAGACCGGCGATCCAGCGTGCGGCTTCCCGGTACTGCCCCATGCCGAGCTCGCCCTCCTGCTCCAGCCTGGGACCCATCACGTCCCAGTCGAAGTCGACGGAGTCGTGGCTGTGGCTGTGGCCGTGGCTGTGGCTGTGCTCCGTGTGCTTGGTCATGGCGTCAGCGTGCCCGGGATTCACGCCCCGGTCGAACTTTGTTGCCGGTTCGGCAAGCCGTGATCCAGGGACTCGGGCGGCCCGCCGCGGTACTCCTGCGGGCTCATGCCCCGGACGCGTTTGAAGGCGGCGCTGAAGGCGAAGGAGCCGCTGTAGCCGACCTTCCGTGCCACGGCCTCCACCGTGGCGTCGGTCCCCCGCAGCAGATCGGCGGCGACGGCGAAGCGCCAGCCCGTCAGATACGCCATCGGGGGCTCCCCGACCAGTTCGGTGAAGCGGCGGGCCAGCGCCGCCCGGGAGACTCCGGTCGCGGCGGCCAGGCCCGCCACCGTCCACGGATGGGCCGGATCGTTCTGGAGCAGCCGCAGCGCGTGTCCGACGACCGGGTCGCCCATGGCCACGTACCAGGCCGGAGCCTCGCCTCCCGGCCGGGCGAACCAGGTGCGGAGGCCGGCGATCAGCAGCAGATCCAGCAGCCGGTCCAGGACGACGCTCTGGCCGGGCTCGTCCTGGGAGATCTCGTCGTCGAGGAGACGCAGCAGCGGCCCGGTCCTGGCATCGGCGCGCAGGACGAGCAGCGCGGGCAGGGAGTCGAGGAGCCGCCGGCTGATCTCGCCCTCCAGGAGGTAGGTCCCGACGAGCATCGTCGCCGACCCGTCGGGGGCGTTGCCCCAGGTGCGTACGCCGAGACTCATGGACTCGGCGAGCGGCTCCCCGTACAGCGTGGTGCAGACGCCGCCCGGACCGATGCGGGACCGCGGGGAGGTGCCGGGCTCATCGGCCACCGTGTACGGCTCCGGGCCGCGCGCGATCGCGATGTCTCCGGGGCGCAGGAGGACGGGCGCCGCCCCGTCGGCGGGGACGATCCATGCCTCGCCCCGGGTCATGGACATCAGACAGAGCGGGGCCCGGTCCTCGATCCCTACCGACCAGGGCGGCTCCATGACCATGCGCAGCAGGAAGGCGCCTCTGGCCCGTGGCCCGTCCAGCAGTCCGGCGAGTGCGTCCATGCGCGCCAGCGTAGACGCACGCGCATGGAGGCGAGACGGTCGAGGATGTCGCGGGCGGCGCCGCCCCGCGAGTCTTGAGTCATGACGAAGAACACGGAGAACCTGAAGCAGGAAACAGTTCTGGTGACGAGCGGCACGGGCAAGACCGGCCGCCGGGTGGTGGAGCGGCTCACCGCTCTCGGAGTCCCGGTGAGGTCGGGCTCGCGCAGCGGCGGGGTGCCGTTCGACTGGGAGGACGAGTCCGGCTGGGAGGCGGCGCTGCGCGGCGCGGATGCGGCGTACGTGACGTACTACCCGGATCTCGCGGCGCCCGGCGCGGCGGAGGCCATGGATGCTTTCGGCCGGATCGCGGAGCGGAGCGGTGTACGGAGGGTGGTGCTGCTTTCCGGTCGCGGCGAGCCGCAGGCCGTGGTCGCGGAGGAGGCGTTGCGTGCGGCGGCTCCCGGCGTGGCGCTCACCGTCGTGCGGTCGGCGTTCTTCACGCAGAACTTCAGTGAGGGCGCCCTGCTGGACGGGGTGCTGGGCGGCGAGCTGGTGTTCCCGGGCGGGACCACCGCCGAGCCGTTCGTGGACGCCGACGACCTGGCGGACGTGGTCGTCGCCGCGCTCACCGGAGACGGCGGGGCCGAGGCCGTGCACGAACTGACCGGCCCCCGGCTGCTGACCTTCGACGAAGTTGCCGCGGAGATCGCCGCCGTGACGGGGCGTGAGATGCGGTACGTGCCGGTGAGCGGGGACGAGTACGCGGCGGGGCTGGTGGAGTACGGCATGCCGGGACCCGAAGCGGGCTTCCTGGCCGAGCTGTTCACGATGCTGCTTGACGGGCACAACGCAGTGACGACGGACGGGGTGAAGCAGGCTCTCGGCCGGGACCCGAAGGACTTCGGCACGTTCGCACGGGAGGCCGCGGAGGACGGCGTCTGGCAGGTGTGAGAAGGGCGGCGGGCCCCGGGTGCTGTCAGCTGCGGCGGAATGCCAGCAGCCGGTACTCGGGGTCGGTGCGCGGTCTGTCGGGCTCCGGCAGGCCGGTGAGCCGCATCGCGAGCCGTTCGGCCGCGTCCCCGGGAAGGTGGAGGCGCGAGGCGAACTTCCCACGGCGCACGGCCCGCGCCGTGTCGAGCGGTGAGCGTCCCTGGCCGTGGCCGGAGAACCGCGCCTCCCCCACCGGCTCCAGGCCGTACAGCGCCCCGTATCCGCCGACCCTCTCCGCACCGTCCGAGGGGTCCGAGGTGAGGTACGGGGCGAAGAGCTCGTCGATGTCGCTTCCCACGTCGTGCCCCTCGTCCTTGTCGACCGTGGTGACGAAGACTCCGCCCGGCCCCAGGACCCTGGCCGCTTCCGCCACCACGGCCCGCACGGCGCCCTCGGACCTCAGCAGGTGCAGCAGCCAGACCGCGCTGACGGCGTCGACGGACCCGGCGGCCAGCGGAAGCCGCCGTACGTCTGCGAGTGCCACCGCGCCGACCCGCTGGTGCGCCATCCGCGCCATGCCGGGCGAGGCGTCGGCGCCGATCACCCGGAGTCCGGGGCGGCCCAGCGCTATGCGCTCGGTCACGAGCCCCGTACCGCAGCCGATGTCGAGCAGGATGCGGGCCGTGGGCGGGATCAGGCCGAGGACGGCGCGAGCCGCTGCCTCGGCGCGGGGCACGCCGCCGCGCGTGGTGTCGTAGACCGCTGCCTCGGTGTTGTAGTCCAGCACGTGAATGACTCTAGAACACAGGTCTGACATCGCGGGGCAGAAAGGACACGCGCATATTGCCGCCGCGTCGCCCTGACCATAACTTGCGTTTATGGAGCTGGAGTTGCGCCATCTGCGGACCGTACGTGCCATCGCCGACACCGGAAGCCTGACCAAGGCCGCCGCCTCCCTGGGGCTGGCGCAGCCGGCACTCAGCGCCCAGTTGCGGCGGATCGAGAAGGCACTCGGCGGACCGCTCTTCGACCGGGACCACACGGGCTCCCGGCCCACGCCGCTGGGCGAGCTGGTGCTCGAACGGGCCAGGGTGGGGCTGCCGGCAGTGAGCGAACTCCAGGAGGAGGCGGTGCGGTTCGCCCACGCCTGGGGTGCGATGGAACGCTTCCGGCTCGGCGGGACGCACGGCCCGCTGCTCGGCGGACTCGTCGACCGGCTGGCCGCCGCCCACCCGACGGCGCCCGTGTCCACGTACACCACCTGGTCGGTGGCCGAGATCGCCACGCTGCTGATCGGCGGACGGCTCGACTTCGCGCTGATCGGCGCGTGCGGCGAGAGTCCGCCGCCCGAGCCGGACCGGCTCAGCTGGCAGGTCGTCGGCGTCGACCCGGTGTTCGTGATGCTGCCGGAGACCCATCCCCTGGCGGGCAGGACCGAGCTGGAGCTGTCCGCGCTGGCCGACGAGTGCTGGGCGGACGTCCCCGGTGACGGCTGCTTCGCGGACTGCTTCGCGACCGCGTGCGCCCGGGCCGGATTCACCCCGATGTCGGTGTACGAGACGGACACGGCGTCCGTCGTCCATCTGGTGCAGGTGGGGCGGGCGGTGGGGCTGTGCCGGGCGACGTTCCCGCCGACGCCCGGTCTCGTCACCCGGCCGATCGCCGGTTCCCCGCTGAGCTGGCGTCATCTGCTCGGCTGGCATCCGCGTTCACCGGCCGCCGACGCCGCGGCCGTCGCGGTGATCGGCCACACCCGGGCGGCGTACGCGGAGGCGGTGGCGCGCAGCGACAGCTATACGGGCTGGCTCGCCGCGCATCCCCGGTTCGGCGCCACGCCCTGAGTCACGAGCACGCGTGACGTGGGGCGCGGCGCCGGGTGTCACTGGGCGCCGTGTGCGGGGGCGATGGCCTCCACCCGCGTCGCCAGGGTCAGGTCCTTCTCGGTGACCGCGCCGCCCGCGGAGTGGGTGTTCACGGACAGGGCGACGGTGTTGTAGCCGAGCGTGAGGTCCGAGTGGTGCCCGAGCTCCTCCTGGATCTGCGCGACATGGACGGTCATGGCAGCGGCGGCGAAGTGCGAGGGGAGCCGGTATCCGCGGGTGATCCGGCTCCCCTCCAACGCCCAGCCTGGCAGGTCACCAAGGCGTGCCTCGATCTCTTGCTGCGACAGCGGTTCATCGGGCATGACACGGCTCCCTGACTGCGACGGCGGATCAACGGTGCCCGTGACGTTACGGTCTCCGTGCGGCAGCCGCCGCGATTGACACGGCGACGGCGTCAGACCCTGGCACCATTGTCGAGCGGGTCACGGCGCGCCGCCGGTGCCGTCCGGCGCTTGGAAGCGCCGACGGGCGGCGGGGCCTTGCTGCTCCTTTCCAGGACGAGGGCGAGCGGCACGGCGGTGAGCACCGAGGAGTACGTACCCACGCAGACCCCGATGAGCAGGGCGAGCGCGAAGTCCGCCAGCGAGTCGCCGCCGAGGACGGCGAGCGCGATGAGGATGAAGAGCGCGCCCATGCCGGTGTTGACGGTTCTGGGGACGGTCTGGAGGACCGCCCGGTCGGCGACCGTGGCGAGCGGCAGGCCCCGGTTCTTCGCCCACAGTTCCCGGACCCGGTCGAAGACGACCACCGAGTCGTTGACGGAGTAGCCGATGACGGTGAGCAGGGCCGCCAGGAAGATGCCGTCGACGGTACGCCCAAGCCAGGCGAAGGCGCCGACGAGTACGACGATGTCGTGGACCAGTGCCCCGACCGACGCCACGGCGAACGTCCAGCGGAACCGGACGGCCAGGTAGGCGAGCTGGACGCACACGGCGACGGCGAGGGCGATCAGGGCGTTGCGCCGCAGTTCGTCCCCGAGGCTGGGGCCGATCAGCTCGTCGCGCACCTTGACCGTCTGCCCGCCCTCCTCGGCCAGCGCGGCACGCAGTGCGTGCTCCCCGTCGTTGTCGAGTTCCCCGGTGCGTACGGAGAGGTCCCCCGCGCCCGCTGTGGTGACCTCGGCGTCGCCGAAGCCCGCGGCGGCGAGGGCCGTGCGGGCGGTGTCCACGTCGACGGGACGGCTGGTGGAGTACTCGACGAGACGGCCACCGGTGAACTCGACGCCGAGGCCGACCCCGCGCACGACGATGCCGAGCACGGCGAGGGCGACGAGCGCCGTGGAGATCATCAGCCACCGGCGCGGTGACGCGAACAGCCGCGGATCACGGCGGGTCAGCCACGTCCGTACGCGGCCGGGGCGTGCGATGCCGTTGACGCCCCGGAAGTCGCTGACGAACCGCGAGCGGGCGGCCGTCTCGGTGAGCGCGCGGGCGATGACGAGCGCGGAGAACATCGAGGCGAGCACACCGATGGCGAGCGTGACGCCGAAGCCCTTGACGGGTCCTGAGCCCAGGAGGAAGAGGAGTCCCGCCGCGATGAGGGTGGTGATGTTCGAGTCGGCCACGGCGCTGCGGGCGTTACGGAATCCGGCGGCGAGCGCGGAGCGCAGGGAACGCCCCGGGCGGGCCGCGCACTCCTCGCGGGCCCGCTCGAAGACAAGGACGTTGGCATCGACCGCCATCCCGATCGCGAGGACGAATCCGGCGAGCCCGGGGAGTGTGAGGGTGACGCCGAGGGCCACCAGCGCGGCGTACGAGATGACTCCGTACGCGGCGAGGGCGACGGCGGCGAGCGCGCCGAAGAGCCGGTACACGAAGGTGATGAAGAGGGCGGTGGCGGTGGCTCCGATGAGGGCCGCGGCGGCGCTGGCCTCGATGGCGGCGGCGCCCAGCGTCGGACCGACGGTCCGCTGTTCGACGATCTCGACGGGGACGGGCAGTGCGCCGCCCTTGACGAGCAGCGCGAGTTCGCGGGCCTCGTCGGCCGAGAAGGAACCGGTGATGCGGGTCGATCCGGACGGGATGCCGACGTCGCAGCCGACCGAGGGGTCGACCTGCGGCGAGGAGATCACCTGCTGGTCCAGGACGATGGCCACCCGGCGCCGGTCGTCCTGGACGGGGTGGCAGGCGGCCTGGCCGGTCAGCCCGGTCCAGTGCCGGGCCGCGTCCTTGTGGAAATCGAGGTCCACGGTCCAGCCGGCGCCCTGCTGGGCGTCGAAGACGGCGGTGGCGTCCTTCACTCCGGCGCCGGAGAGCTGTGCGGGGCCGAGCGCGAGGAGGCGGCCCTGTTCGTCGGGCAGGGACACCGTGCCCTTGTCGCCCTCCTTCGCCGGGGTACCCGCTCCTTGCACGGCGTGGAAGGTCAGCTGGGCGGTTCTGCCGAGTACGTCGGCGGCCTTGCGGGGGTCCTGTACGTCGGGTAGTTCGACGATGATCCGGTCCTCGCCGGAGCGGGTCAGCGTCGGCTCGGCGACGCCGAGGGAGTCGATGCGCTGGCGGAGCACCTCCAGGGTGCGGTCGGTGCTCTCCCGGTCCGCGACCGCGGTACCGGAATCCTTGGCCTGGAGCACCATGCGGGTGCCGCCCCGCAGATCGAGGCCGAGTGCGGGTGACATGGTCAGCGTGATGTACACGGAGACGAGCAGTACGGCGGCAGCCAGAACCGCTCGCACCGTGGTGGCGCGAGTCATGGGAATCCTCCGAGGGGGCGCCGGCCGCCCTCACCTCAGCGAGGACGGAACGGCTGCGCGATGGAACAGGTCCGTGGACCGGTCGGCCGACCGGTGGAACCTGCGGGAGGACCCCGTACACCGGGCAGCGCGGCGCAGGCGCGGCCGGGAGCGAGGACGGGAGCGTCGGCCGTCCGCGGCCCGGTGGCGCGCGGCACGGCCGTACGGTGCGGACACGGCGGCAGGGCGAGGTGGCCGGGCGCCGGAGGACATGGGGAGGTGTGGGGGCGTTCGGTGCCGGCGCGGGGCGGTCCCGCCGGGTCGCCGCCGGGTGCGCCTGCGCGACGGGGCAGGGACGCTGCCGAGGGCTGCGGTTGGCGGGGCTCCTGGGCAGCCGGTGCGAGCGTGCGGGAGCGGCGGGTGTCGTGGGGGTGTCCCGGGCGCGCCGTCCGGTCGGTGTGCTGGGCCGGCGGGTGTGCGGCGGGTGCGTGGGCGGTGGATGCCGGGCCCGCGGAGGCGTGGGCCGGGAGACCGGCCGCCGCTGCTGCGGGGGCGCCGCCGACGAGTGCGAGGACGGTGAGGAGGAGCGCGGCCAGGATGTGCCGGGCGCCCGCGGTCCGGGATTGGGGTCTGCCCGGGGACGCCCCCGGGAGGGGGGTCACCTCGGTCGGCCGGGAAGGGCGGCGGGCGTCGTGCCCGGATGGCGCAGGACGGAGCCGAGAATCAGTCCGGCGCCGCGCACGACCGCGGTCGACGGGTCGTCGGCGAGGCGGACCGGCACCCCGAGGCGGACCGCGATCCGGTTGGTGATGTCGGGGCGCATGGCCCCGCCGCCGGCCAGCAGAGGTCCCTTGCGCAGGGCGCCGCGGAGCGCTCCGTGCCGGTCCTGCCGCCACATCGACATGATCATGTCCAGTACGGAACGGACGACTGCGCCGGGCACGGAGTCCGCCGCCGGATCACTGAGGCCGGACTCCGCCTGCCGGGCGTCGGCGACCATCCCGTCGACGAGCAGGGTGACTTCGGTCAGTTCGGCGCCCATGTCGATGACGAGCAGCGGACCGCCGCCCCGGGGGTCGGCGTACGCTGCGGCGGCCCTGGCGCTGTCGAGTACGACGACGCGGGCCGGACCGAGCGCGGTGAGGAGTTCCCGCGCAGCCGCCCGGTGCCCGGCTCCGGCGAGGACCGGATGGCTGAGGACCATCACGGTGTCGCTCCGGTCGGGCCCCAGCGCCGCGTCGGCGATGCGGCCGAGCAGTCTGCCGCAGGATTCGGGGTCGACGATGCGCCCGCGCCGGACGGGCCGCCCGGAGGGGTCTTCCGTCACGGGGTCGAGGACGAGCCCACGCCCCGGGACCCATGCCCGGGTCCGGGAGCTGCCGAGATCGATGGCGAGGCCCCGCATGGCCTGCCGCCGGTGAACCGGCCGGCCGTGTCGCCGCCCTTCGCGCAAAGAACTCATCGCCCCTCACCCCCGGCCCGCTGATAGCGAGGCTTGATCGATCCTTCACTATGCAATACCGGGGCGAAGAACGCCACTTCCTCAAGGAATCAAAGGGCTGCTCCCTCAGACCTCCGTGGCGAGAAACGCCTCGACCAGCTCGGCGAACTCGTCCGGAGCCGCGATCCGGACCCCGAGATCCTCTGCCTTGGTCCGCTTGGAACCGGCCTTCTCCCCCGCGACCAGGAGACTCGTCCGCTTGGAGACACTGGATGAGGACTTCCCGCCCGCACGCTCGATCAGCTCGTTCATCTGGTTGCGGGACAGCTTCTCCAGCGGACCGGTCATGGCCCCGGTGACCACCACCGTCATCCCGTCGAGCGGCAGCTCCGACCGCGTTTCACCCGCGTCCTGTTCCGATCCGGGCTCCGGCGGCGGCGTCGCACCGGGCTCCGTCATGTTGACCCCGGCGTTCACCAGCTTCCCGATCAGCGGGGCGAGCTCGGCCAGCTCCACGACCACGCCCGCCGCCTTCTCCTTGCCGATGCCGTCGACCAGTTGAAGCGTCTCGACGTCCGCGGCGACGATGCGGTCCATGGTGGCGAAGTACCGGGCGATCCGCCGGGACATGGAACGCCCCGTGCCGCGTACCCCGAGGGCGCAGAACACCCGGGACAGCGGGCGGCTGCGGGCCGTCTCGATGGCGGCCAGCAGATTGTCCGTGGACGTCTCGCCCATCCGGTCCAGGGCGAGCAGCTGCTCGCGTTCCAGGGTGAAGAGGTCGGCGAAGTCGGCGACCAGTCCGGCGTCGACGAGCTGCACGACCCGGGTGGAGCCGAGGCCCTCGATATCGAGCTGGTCGCGGCCCGCCGCGTACGAAACGGAGGCGACCAGGCGGCAGTTACGCCCGCGCGTGCACCGCCAGCGCTGCTCGCTGGTGTCGATCTCGGAGCCGCACTGCGGGCAGGTCTCCGGAAACTCGATCGGCTGCTCGTCGCCGGTCCGCAGATGGGCGACGGGCGCCTCGATACGGGGGATGATGTCGCCCGCCTTGTAGACCATCACCTGGTCGCCCAGGCGCAGATCCCGCCGGGTGATGTCGGCCGGATTGTGGAGGGTCGCGAAGCTGACGGTCGATCCGTCGATCTCGACCGGCTCCAGGACGGCGCGCGGCGCGATGATGCCGGTACGGCCGACATTCCACTCGACGCCCAGGAGCCGGGTGACCTTCTCGACGGCCGGAAGCTTGTACGCGATGGCCCAGCGCGGCGCCCGCGTGCCGGAACCCGCCTCGCGCTGATCGGCTGCCGAATCCGCCTTGATCACGATGCCGTCGATCCCGAACGGCAACGAGGCGCGCAGCGCGGCGACTTCCTCCACCCTGGCCTGCACCTCCTCGACCGTGGTGACGGTGCGCGGCGCCACCTCCGTGTCCCCCGCCGTGTGCACGCCGAGCCCCGAGACGTACGCGAGGACCTCGCTGTGCGGGAGTTCGGCCAGGGTGCCGGTCAGTTCGCCGGAACCGGGCAGCGGGAGCGCGCCGTACGCGAAGAACGTCATCTCGACGCGGTAGGGCCGGTCCTTGGCGCGCAGGGTGCCGGCCGCGCCGTTGCGCGGGTTGGCGAAGGGGGCGCCGCCGTGCTCCGTACGCACCGTGTTGGCCTGTTCGAACTGCTCGTCGGTCATGAGGATCTCGCCGCGCACCTCGATCGTCACCGGGGTGCCGAGCCGCTCGGGCAGGCCCATGACGGTGCCGATCGCATGCGACACGTCCTCGCCCGCGGTCCCGTCGCCCCGGGTGATCAGCCGTTCCAGCCGGCCTTCCTGGTAGCGCGCGGCGATGGCCAGACCGTCGAGCTTCGGCTCCACGCTCCAGGCGGCGACGGGTCTGCCGATGCGCCGCTCCAGGGAAGCGGTCCAGGTGACGAACTGCTCGGCGGAGAAGACGTTGTCCAGGGAGAGCATGGGGACGGTGTGGGGTACGTCCCCGACGACGGCGCCACCCGCGACCTTGCCCGTGGGGGACGCGTCCAGCACGTCCTGGGGGTGCTCTTCCTCGTAGGCGGCGATCCCCCGTGCCAGGCGGTCGTACGCGTCGTCGTCGAGCGTGCTCTCGCCCGTGGCGTAGTACGCGGCGGCGGCCTGCGCGGCCTGGTCGACAGCGGCGGCGTACGCGGGCGCGTCGGCGAGCACAACAGCTGAGTTCGTCGTCATGCCCCTATCCTGCCGCCCACCACTGACAATGCCCCTGAGCCGCCGGCCCGCCCCTCAGCCCAGGGCGCCGGGCACAGCCTCGCCCGCGGGCAGCGGCACCTGCGGTCCGGACGCCTCGCGCAGCCAGCAGGCCAGGACCCGGTGCACGGCTTCGGCGCCCACCAGGTCTCCCCCGGTCCCGGCGGCGTCGAGCGGATCGGTCATTTCGGAGGGCCAGAGCAGGAACGGCCGCGACTGCTCGCCGCCCAGCCCGCCGTGCGAGCCGATCTGTTCCTCGAAGGCGTGCACGGTCCCCGCACCGGGGTCGAACATCGAGTTGACCATGACGTCGGCGACATGCGGAAACGTGTCGGTGCGCCGCACCGCGTCCGCCGCGCCCGGACCGAAGACGGCGAGCGGACCTTCCCCGTCCGTCAGCTCCGACACCGGGATCTCGGCGCCGGCCCCCAGCACCACCGAACCGTGCTCCTCGCTCCGTACGAGCAGGAAGCCGATCCCCGGATGACTGGCGAGCGTGCCCAGGAGCGCGGGGTGGCGGCGGTCGATCTCCTCGCGCGAGGCCCGTCCGGTGATGTCCGGGAAGGACAGCAGCCCGAGGTTGCCCGAAGCGAGCACGACCGGGTCGGACGCGGTGGCGGGGTGCTCGGCCTCGCCCGCGTCGACGGGCCTGTGCAGGGCGATCCGGACCGCGTCACGGGCCTCCGAACCACTCTTCGTACGCTGCGCCCTCCGGGGCACCGGAAGTCCGCAGCCCGCCCGCACCAGGTCCTTCAGGGTCAGCCCGTACTTCCCGGCGAAGGTCTCGCCGGGGCTCTGGCCGTGGTCGGAGAGCAGCACGATCCGGTAGGTGCGCGGGGCCTGTTCGGCGACCTTCGTGATGAGGGCGAGGGAACGGTCGAGCCGTTCGAGGACCTTCTCCGTGTCCCTGCTGTGCGGCCCCGAGTGGTGCGCGACCTCGTCGTAGGCGACGAGGTCGGCGTAGACGGCGGTGCGTCCGGCGAACATGTCGCCGATGACGGCCGCGACCACCACATCGCGTTCGACGACGGTGGCGAAGGCCCGGATGAAGGGGTAGAGGCCGCCGCGCTTGATCCGCGGTGTCTCCTTCCGTACCCGTGCCCGCGTCGACTGGCCCATCTCGCGGCCGACTTCCGCGACGAAGGACAGCGCCGTACGCACGGCGTTGGCGGGGTCGGAGAAGTACGCGAAGTAACCCGCCCGTGAGCGCCGTCCCTTGCCGCGCCTGGCGGCCATCGACAGTACGAGGGCGAGCTGGTCGGCGCCGCCGCTGAAGAGATTGCCGCGGCTCGCTCCGTCGACGGTGAGCAGACCTCCGTCGTGGGTGCGGGCGATGGCGCGGCGCTGGAGTTCGAGCGCGCTCGCGGGTCTGCTGGAGACCATGACGGTGCCGGTCTCCTTCTCGTACCACCGGAAGGCGGGCACGTCGTGGTTGCTGCCGTGCAGGATGCCCAGCTGGCTGGCGCCCGTCTGGCTCGACCAGTCCGTGCGCCACGGCATCAGCCGGTGGCCCGTCCCGTCGGACAGCCACCCGGCGACCGTCGGCATCAGCCCGTCATCGGCGGCCCGCGTCAGCACGTCGTGGCCGACCCCGTCGAGCTGGATGAAGACCGTGCCGGGCGGCCCTCCCCGGCCGCCGTCCGCGGTGCCCGCCGTGCCTCTGCGGCGGCGGCGCCGGTCGGCGAGCCGGGAGAGCCGGCGCCGGTAGGCGTCGTCGTCACGGACGGCGAGGGCGGTGGAGGTCGCGGAGGCGACGGCCGACATCACCGCGGCGACGACGACCGCGGTCTCGGGATCGGCGGCCCCGCGGTCGTCCGGGATGAGGCTCAGCGCGATCAGCAGGAGCGAGCCGTTGAGGAAGAAGACCAGCGCGCCCAGGACGAGGGCGGGCACGATGAGCAGCGCCCGCACGAGCACGGGCCAGACCAGCGCCGAGAGCAGACCGAACGCTCCCGCGCCCCAGGCCGCGGTGAACGCGGTCTTGGTGACGGTGTCACCGTTGTCCGACTGGAGCTGGAACTCGGGCAGGATCCCGGCCAGCGCGAGCATCGTCAGGGTGGAGACCGCCCAGACCGCCAGCACCCGCATCAGGGCCCTGCCCGCCGTACGCCATCGCCCGTCTCTCACGCCGCCCCACCTCACCCGTCCGGGCCCGGCATCTCGTCACTGGGCCCATAAACAGCCTTTCACAGCGGGCTTCGTCAGGCCCTGACTCCGGATCCCGGCGGGGGGGGCCGTCAGCAGCCGTCGTATCCGGCGGTCGGCATGGAGAGTCTGCGGTGGACGCGCGCCTTCGACCGGGAGGTGTACACCGGTTCGTCGAGGCCCGTCAGCTCCAGTCCTATGCCACGCCGCTCGCACTCCGCGGTGAAGTCGGGCACCGAGGTGAGGGCCTGCGCGAGAACCCGGTCGTTGGGTGCCACGAACAGGTCGATCTCCCCGCCCTCGACATCCGCCCACAGGGAGCGGTGGTCGGGCCGCAGCCGGTAGACCCCCAGCCTGCGGATGACGACGTACCCCTGATCGGCCGCCCAGCGGGCGCACATGGCCTGCTGACTGCGCGTGTCGACGAGAAACGGGTCGGCGTCGAGCTCTTCCAGCGGTGTGAGGCTGGCGATGGCCGCCACCCGTACGTCCCTCATGACCGGTCCCCCCGAACCTCGGACTCTGCCACCGACCCTACCCAGCGGTCGCGGTCCGTAGCCGTCCGTACCCGGGCAGGAACGGACCGACTGGTGTGCTCCGGCGTGCGAAGGGCTCGGGGCGCATAGTCTCGTACGGGACAGTGCGCGGGGCTGAATGCGTGCGGGGCGGGGAAGAGCGAGGAGGCGACGCGTGCCGGTGGAGGTCACCTGGTGGGGTCATGCCACGTGCACGATCGAGGATTCCGGGGTCCGGGTGCTGACCGATCCCCTCTTCGTACGCCGCTTCGCGCATCTGCGCCGCCGTCGCGGCGCGGTGCCGCCGCCGGAGGCCGCCGCCGCCGAGCTGGTGCTCGTCTCGCATCTGCACTCCGACCATCTCCATCTCCCCTCGCTGGCGCGGCTCGCCCCCGGCAGCCGGCTGGTCGTGCCCGCCGGGGCGGTCCGGGCAGTGCCGGGGCTGCGCGTGCTGCGGCGGGTACGGGGGCTGCAGATCACCGAGGTCGAGGCGGACGACGAGGTGAAGGCGGGCGAACTGCTGGTGCGCGCGGTCCCCGCCCGGCACGACGGCCGCCGGCTGCCCGTCGGTCCGCACCGTTCACCGGCGCTCGGTTACGTCGTCGAGGGCGAGGCGCGCACGTACTTCGCCGGGGACACCGGCCTCTTCGACGGCATGGCCGAGGCGATCGGTCCGGTGGACGTGGCGCTGCTGCCCGTCGGCGGCTGGGGCCCCTGGCTGGGGCACGGCCATCTGGACGCCACCCGGGCCGCCGAGGCGCTGACCCGGCTCGGGCCGCGCTCCGCCGTCCCGGTGCACTACGGCACGTACTGGCCGGTGGGGATGGACGGGATCCGGCCCCACGAGTTCCACGCGCCCGGGGAGGAGTTCGTGCGGCAGGCCGCCCGGCTGGCCCCCGAGGTGGCGGTGCACCGGCTGGAGCACGGTGAGCGTGTACGTCCGGAGACCGCGTGGTGATCGTCGAGGTGGTCCGGCAGCTGCCGCCGGAGTCGACCCAGCAGGCCGTCGGCTATCCGTCACTGTTTCTCCTGGTGGCGCTGGGCTCTCTGGTGCCGGTGGTCCCGACGGGGGCGCTGGTGAGCTCGGCGGCCGTGGTGGCGTTCCATCAGACGGACCCGTTCGCCCTGCTCGTGGTGTTCGGGGTGGCGTCGGCCGCCGCGTTCCTCGGCGACATCTGTCTCTACTGGCTGGGTCAGCGAGGGGTGCGGTCCAGGAACGGCTCCAAGTGGCTGAAGGCGCTCAGCGCCAGGGCCGCTCCGGAGCGCCTTGCGCAGGCACAGCGGAAGCTGGACGAGCGCGGCGGAACCGTGCTCGTGCTGTCCAGGCTGGTGCCCGCGGGCCGGATCCCGGTGATGCTGGCGTGTCTGCTCGGCCGGATGCCGCTGCGCCGATTCGCCCGCGGGGACATTCCGGCGTGTCTGGCCTGGGCCGCGACGTACCAGCTGATCGGGATCCTGGGCGGGTCCCTCTTCCCCGAGCCGTGGCAGGGCGTCGTCGCGGCGGTGGCCCTGACCCTGCTGATCAGCGCGGCACCGGCGGTGTGGCGCAGGCTGCGGTTGCGGTTCGGTCAGTGAGCGAACACGCGTGAGGCGCCGATCGGCAGGTCCCAGAGCCGCTCCCGCGGATGCCCGGCCCGCTGCCACTCGGTCCGGAGCCGGGTGAGCGGTTCGAGGACCGGCTCGGCCGAGAGCAGGAACGTCGCCCAGTGCATGGGGGCCATCGCCCGGGCGCCGAGGTCCTCGTACGCCCTTACGGCGTCCTCCGGGTCGGTGTGCACGTCGCGGAGCCACCAGCGCGGTTCGTACGCCCCGATCGGCAGCATCGCCAGGTCGAGGCCGGGGTGGCGGCGGCCGATCTCCTTGAACCAGTGCCCGTAGCCGCTGTCCCCGGCGAAGTAGATCTTCTGCCCGCCGTCCTGCTGGTCGCCGAACACCCAGCCGCCCCAGAGGGACCGGCAGGTGTCGGTGAGCGTCCGCTTGGACCAGTGGTGCGACGGGACGAAGTCGAAACGGACACCGTTCAGCTCCGCCGACTCCCACCAGTCCAGCTCCGTGACACAGCTGAAGCGGCGTCGCCTGCACCAGCGGCCGAGGCCGGCCGGGACGAACAGCGGTGTGTCCCTGGGCAGCCTGCGCAGGGTGGGGGCGTCGAGGTGGTCGTAGTGGTTGTGGCTGATGACGACCGCGTCGATGCGCGGGAGGTCCTCCCAGCGGACACCGACGGGAGTGATCCTGGCCGGGGTGCCGAGTATGCGGCGTGACCACACCGGGTCGGTGAGGACCGTGAGCCCTCCGATGCGCACGATCCAGCTGGCGTGGCCCACCCAGGTCACCGCGGTCGTAGCGGTGTCCGTCGCGGGCAGCGGGGCGGGGGCGAACGGCAGCCGGTGAATGCCGCGCACGCCCTCGGCGTTGGGCCGCATGGCGCGCTCACGGGCCAGGCGCGTCATGCCCCTGATGCCGGGCAGCGGCGAGGTGAGACGGTCGGCGAAGGTGCGGGGCCAGACGCGGACCTCGCCCAGCGGGCGTGTCGCGTTCGTGCGGTCCGGGGCCGCGGTCCCGGTCTTCCGCAGGGGGCGCTGCGTCTGTTCCGTCATCGAGCGGCTCCTTCATCGGAGTTCGTCGAGGGCGCTTGCGAACTTGCTCAGCGCCTGGGCGACATGCGGCAACTTCAAGGGCTCCACCGCAGTGAGGGACTCCAACTGCTCCTCCTGGGTTGCTCCGAGCAGCGGCCCGGTGCCCAGCCGCACCCGCAGCGCGCCCAGTTCGTCCCCGAACCGGTGCCCGCCGGGCGTCGGCGCGCCGAGCCGGTCCGTGAGGTACTCCTCCAGCTCCATGGAGTCCGTGACGCCCCGCGCCGCCAGCCGGGACCGCAGCGGGCCCAGGTCCGCGTACAGATGACGGCCCGCCTGCGGGGGCCTGGCCAGGGCGCCGGACCTCAGCACGGCCCGGTGGGCGGCGGCGGCGACGCCCGCCTGGAGCTCGGCGGCCTGCCGCATCCTGAGCGTGACGGCCTCCGGTTCGCGCAGCGCGTGGGCGGCGGCGGGGGCGACGGGTCCGGCGACCAGTGCGCCGAGCGCGGTGAGGACGTCGAGCGTACGGGCACGGCGCGCCGCGGCCCGTTCGGTGGCCGGGAAGCGGGCCACCGCGACCGGCCAGGCCGCCGGGGTCAGGGCGCCGGCCAGGTCGGAGAGCACGGTGACGTCGTCGGGGCACATCTCGGCGGGGCTGAGCAGGACCGTGTCGTGCGGGCGGTGCAGCGTGTCGCGCCAGGTCTCGTCGCTGATGATGTGGAGCCCCTCGGCGACGGCTGCCTCGCACGCCTCGCGGACCAGTTCGGGCGGGGCGACGGTGGCGGTCGGGTCGTCGACCACGGAGATCAGCAGGAGCCGGGGCAGGCCGCCCTCGGCGCGGACCCTGCGGACGGTTTCGAGCAGGGCGTACGGATCGGGGATGCCGCCGCACTCGGCCGGGGTCGGCACATGGTAGGCGGGGCTGCCGAGGAGGCGGGCCTGCGGTGTCCAGGTGGCGGGGCAGGGGCGCGGCATGAGCACATCGCCGCCGTGGGCCGCGATCAGCGCCAGGAGCAGGGGCTGTGCTCCGGGTGCGGCGACGATCTCGTCCGGTGCGGTGTGCAGCCCGCGCCGCGCCCAGTAGGAACCGGCCGCCTCGCGCAGGACGCTTCCGCCGCCGGGGGGTTCGGGGTGGGTACGGGCGGCGGCTGCGGCGAGCACGGCGGCGAGTTCCGGGAGCACGGGGAGGCCGGGGTCGGGGGCGGGCGGGCCGTACCGGACGGGGCCGTGGTCCTCCCGCCTCACACGCTCGGTCCCCTTCATCCCGGGCCTCCTTCGCCGGTGGTCCCCTGTGTCGCTCTCAGGCCCCTTTATACGGAGGTTTCCCCACCGGCGCCCGCGCACGGGTCCGGGCGGGGGCCGCGTAACCGGGTCGCCGCTTCACCCGTGGGTGGTTGGGTGGGGCCCCTCCGGAGTGTCTCCTCGGGACGGGCGCGGCACCCGGGTACGGAGCGAACGAACCCGGGTCCTACGCCCGCCCCTGCGGGGACCCTCCTGCACGGCCCCACCCACGTCTCGCCGACCCCTGCGGCCCGGTGGCACGGCCCGCAGCTCCCGCTCCGGCCGGTCCGGGGCCGTGCAGGAGGGTCCCCGCAGGGTGACGAACAGATACCCGGGCTCCCATCCGGACCCGCCGAACGTTCGTTGCCCGAGGAGACACTCCGGAGGGGCCCCGGACCAACCACGGACGGGCAACCAAGGGACCGCGGTCACCCCGCGAACGGAGTACCCGGCACGCCCACCCCCGCATCCGGCAGGACCAGCAGCGACCCCGACAGCGGATGCGGCGCCACAAGCCCCGTACGCGCCGTCGAGACGTACAGGTCACGCAACCCCGCCCCACCGAACGCACAGGACGTGGGCCGCCGCACCGGCAGCGCGACCGTCCGGTCCAGCCGGCCGTCGGGCGCGTACCGCCGCAGTGCCGCACCGTCCCACAGCGCGACCCACACGCACCCCTCGGCGTCGACCGTCAGGCCGTCCGGCGTACCGGCCCCCGCCTCGATCACGGCGAACGGGCGCCGGTTCACGGCGCGGGTGCCGAGGAAGTCGAGGACGTCCACGCGCCCCGTGCCCGAGTCGATGTAGTACATCAGCCGGCCGTCCGGGCTCCACCCGGTGCCGTTGCTGCACGCCACGACGCCCAGCGCGTCCGTCACCGATCCGTCCGCCGTGACCCGCGTCAGGCGACCGCCGGCCTCGTCCTCGTCGTAGCGCATGGTCCCCGCCCACAGCGCCCCGTCGGGCGCCACCGCCGCGTCGTTGCCGCGCCGCCCCGGGACGGGATCGTGGACCAGCCACGTGAACGCGCCCGCGGCGTCGTACAGCCCGATGCCGTCGCGGAGGTTGACCACAAGGCCCCCGCCCGCCCGCGGCTTCGCCGCTCCGACGTGCTGCTCGGTGGCCAGGACCGTACGGCGGCCGGATTCCGGGGCGTACGTGTGGATGCGCGAGGCGAGGATGTCGACCCAGATCAGGCGTCCGGTCGCCGCGTCCCAGGTGGGGCCCTCGCCGAGCTCCGCCTGTTCCCGTACGGCTGTTTCGACGGCGGGCTTCATGCCTGCACCGTGCGGTGTCCGAGCCGGGCGGAGAGCGCGTCGGCGCCGCCTGCGGCGAGCCGGGCCAGTTCCTCTTCGCGCTCCTCGTTCCAGCGGATCATGGGTACGGAGATGGAGAGCGCGGCGACGATACGTCCCCCCCTGTCGCGTACGGGCGCGGCCACGCAGCTCACGTCCGGGTTCGACTCCCGGTGCTCGACCGCGATGCCGCGCTCGCGGACGACGGCGAGCGCGGCCCGCAGCTCGGCGGCGTCGGTGACGCTGTTCTCCGTCATAGCGACGAGTTCGCGGCCGTCGAGCCTGGCGTCGAGCTCGGCCTCGGGCAGGGCGGCGAGCAGGAGCTTGCCCACGGAGGTGCAGTGCGCGGGGAGTTTCCGGCCGGCTGCCGAGACCATCCGGACGGCGTGCGTGGAGTCCACCTTGGCGATGTAGATGACCTCGGTGTCCTCCAGGATCGCCACGTGGACCGTCTCCCCGCAGCTCTCGGCGACCTCCCGGGCCACCTGCTGGCCCTCCGCGGCGAGGTCGAGCTGTTCGGCGTACCGGCTGCCGAGCTGGTACGTCCGTACGCCCAGCCGGTAGCGGCCGGGCTGCTCCGGGACCGTCACCAGGTAGGAGCGGGCGGCGAGGGTGGTGAGCAGCTCGTGGACGGTGGTGCGCGGGAGCTGTAGCTTGCGGGTGACCTCGGGGGCCGAGAGGGTTCCGTCACCCTGGAGGAAGAGTTCCAGTACATCCAGCGCCCTGGTGACCGCTGGGACGAGTCGTCCCATGTTCTCCAACCCATTTCGTTGTTCGACACTCCGGCCAATGACCGGAATCACGAACGCAGGCTAACCGGAGCACACTTGCCCGGGCAACGGCGATGACCGGTCCGCCGCGTGCGCGCCTCCTGGTTCGGCAGGGCTCGACGGGGTATTCGCTGTGCTATGCCGTCATTGAGAACCACTTCGACCGTCCGCCTGGGGGCCTGGCTGCGGAGACGCGATCTCGCCGTCTTCGAGAGCGTGGCCGGCCGGCACTGGCCGGGCGCGGAGCCGTTGCTGCCAAGGCTGAGCCACAGTGCGAACCACGGGCTGCTGTGGTTCGGCGCGGCGGCGGGCATCGCCGCGCTCGGCGGCAGTCCGCGGGCCCGTCGCGCGGCGCTGCGCGGAGTCGCGTCGCTGGCCCTCGCATCGGCCGCGATCAACACCGTGGGCAAGGGCGCCGTGCGCAGGAAGCGGCCGGTGCTGGACACGGTTCCGGTGATACGGCAGCTGAAGCGCCAGCCGTTCACCACGTCCTTCCCGTCCGGGCACGCCGCGTCCGCCGCCGCGTTCGCCACCGGTGTCGCCCTGGAGTCGAAGGGCTGGGGCGCGGTTGTCGCCCCGGTCGCGGCGGCGGTCGTCGCCTCACGGGTCTACACGGGGGTGCACTATCCGAGCGATGTACTGGCCGGTGCGATGCTCGGCGCCGGTGCGGCCCTCGCGCTGCGCGGGGTCGTGCCGACCAGGGGGCAGCTGCCCGCACCGGGGCGACCGCCCGCCGAGGCTCCCGTGCTGACCGGTGGGGAGGGGCTGGTGGTGGTCGTCAACCGGGAGTCGGGGTCGGCTACTGCGGCTGCCTCACTGGTACGGGACGCGCTGCCCCTCGCCGAGGTGGTGGAGTGCGCCCCTTCCGACCTGGCGGGGGCGCTGGACGAGGCGGCCGGGCGGGGTCTGGCACTCGGGGTCTGCGGGGGTGACGGGACGATCAACAGCGCGGCGGCCGTCGCCACCGCGCACAAAGTTCCGCTGGCGGTGTTTCCCGGTGGAACGCTGAACCACTTCGCGTACGACCTGGGTATCGAGACCGTGCAGGACACGGTCGCCGCGCTTGGTTCCGGCAGTGCGGTGAGGGTGGACCTGGGGCGTATCCGGCCCGGTCCGGAGGGACCGGACGGGCCCGACGGGTATTTCGTCAACGCGTTCAGTCTGGGCGTCTATCCGGAACTCGTACGGACCCGGGAGCACTGGGCCCCGCGGATCGGAGGCTGGCCGGCGGGTGTGCTCGCGGCGTTCGAGGCGCTGCGCGGCAAGAGCCCGCTGGAGGCCGAACTCCAGGGGCGTCGCAGGCGGTTGTGGCTGGTGTTCGCAGGCAACGGCACGTTCCAGCGGATGGGCCCGATGCCCGGACGCCGGCACAACCTGGCGGACGGCCTGCTGGACGTACGGGTGGTGCACGGTGGCCGCACTCCCGGGCTGCGGCTCCTGGCGGCGGCGTTCGCCGGTCCGCTGACCCGGTCCCCCGTGCACGCGGCCGTGCACCGGCGCCGGATCCGGCTCTCCGGGCTCGCACCTGGCACCCCGTACGCGTACGACGGTGAAGTGGCCCACTCGGGCACCGAGTTGATGATCGACAAGCTGCCGGAGGCGCTCACGGTCTACTGCCCGATGACCATTTGACCATATCGTGAGACGGCTATCTCATTATTCGACATTGCCGAGTAGCGTTTCCTCCACTGCTGCCGAAGCGTTTCCGAGAGAGGACGTGCGGTCATGTCGAAGGAGACAGCCGTCTACACCCACGGCCACCACGAGTCCGTACTGCGTTCGCACCGCTGGCGGACCGCGGTCAACTCGGCCGGATATCTGATCGGTGAACTCCGGCCGGGGATGGCCGTACTGGACGTCGGATGCGGTCCCGGCACCATCACGGCGGACCTGGCGGCCCTGGTCGCTCCGGGCCGGGTGACCGCAGTCGACATCACGGACGACATCCTCGGACAGGCCGCCGAGGTGGCCGCCGAACGGGGCCTGGAAAACGTCGAGTTCGCGACGGCCGATGTGCACGCTCTGGATTTTCCCGACGACTCCTTCGACGTGGTCCACGCCCATCAGGTTCTCCAGCATGTGGGCGATCCCGTCCGGGCGCTGAGCGAGATGCGCCGGGTGTGCAGGCCGGGCGGCGTCGTGGCGGCGCGTGACAGCGACTACGCGGCGATGACCTGGTTCCCGGAGGTCGCGGGCCTGCCGGAGTGGCTGGAGCTGTACCGGCGGGTGGCCCGCGCCAACGGTGGTGAGCCGGACGCCGGACGGCGGCTGCTCTCCTGGGCCAGGCAGGCCGGCTTCACCGACATCACCCCGACCGCTGCCGCCTGGTGTTTCGGCACACCGGAGAGCCGTGCCTGGTGGAGCGGCCTGTGGGCGGACCGTACGACGGCTTCGGTGTACGCGAAGCTCGCGGTGGACGGCGGCCACGCGAGTGCGGAGCAGCTGGACGCGATCGCCGCCGCCTGGCGCGGCTGGGGCGAGCAGGGCGATGCCTGGTTCATGGTGCCGCACGGCGAGATGCTCTGCCGCGTCTGAGGCGCGGGAATCGATCACATGCCCCGGGTCGGCCAACTACCCTCGTGGGCATGGAAATCCTCGGAACCACGCTGCGTATCTGCGTCGACGACCTGGACGCATCGGTGGCCTTCTACGAAGGTCTCACGGGCGCCCCGGCGCTGCGCTTCGAACGCGGCGGGGTCTCGGTCGCCGCGATCGGCTGCTTTCTCCTGATGAGCGGCCCGGAGTCGGAGCTGGAGGTGCTGCACAAGGTCTCGGCGACGATCGCGGTCAAGGACGTCGACGAGGCCCACGCGGCGCTGACCCGCGTGGGCGCCCGTATCGTCGCCGGTCCGGTCCCGACCCCGGCGGGACGCAATCTGATCGCCCTGCACCCCGACGGCTCGGTCTTCGAGTACGTCGACCGCAACGTGGCCGCCTGACGGCTTCAGTTGCCGGGGAGCGCGTGCGCCAGCACCTCGTCGGCGAGTTCGCCCGTGGGCCGGCAGCCGTCCAGCAGGACGGTTCCGGCCCGCAGCGTGCCGACGGCGGTCACGCACCGGGCGATCTGGTCCTTGCACCACTTCCGGGCGGCCTCGTCGCGCGCGGCGTCGTCGGGGTGCAGGACCCGCTCGTCGAGCCGCCGTTCGAGCTCTGGGGCGGGCACGTCGAGGTAGAAGTGGCGCGCCGCCGTCCCGGCCGCGTCGAGCTCGCCGAAGATCTCGTCGGCGTACCGGGGCTCGACCACGGTCATGGGGACCAGGACCGGTTTCCCGTACTCCTGCGCGAGGCCCGTGGCGAGACCGGCGACCTGGCGCCTCCAGAGCGGGCGGTCCTGGAAGTCGCCCGCCGGGATGCCGGGGATGCGTTGCAGTACAAATCCGGTGAGCTCGGGATCGTAGACGAGGGCCTCGGGCAGCCGCCGGTGCAGTTCGGCGACGAGTGTCGTCTTGCCGCTGCCGAAGGCCCCGTTCACCCAGATGATCACGATCGGCTCTCCGGGCGCATCCGGTAGTTGTACGCGTCCGGCAGCGGGTCGTCGGTGACCGCCTTCCAGATCTCGCCGAGGATCTCCGCGCCTTCCTTCAGATCGGCGACCTCGAAGCCCGTGTCGAAGAGGGCGCGGGTCGCGGTCGTATCGCCCTCGGCGAGCAGGATGCGGGCCTCCAGGAGGCGGAAGCGGCCCCGGCCGCGGTCCGCCGCGTCGAGGGAGGCCCAGGTGCGGCGGGCCGCTTCGGGGCGTCCGGCGGCGAGTTGGGCCTCGATCGTCTCGCGGGCGAGCGCGTCCTTCGCGGCGGCCCACGTGGCGCCGTCGGCTTGTGCGCGCAGGTCGTCGAACGCCTCGCCGTAGTGGTCGGCGGCCCGGGCGGTCTGGCCGCTGTCCTTGGCAGCGACGGCCAGACAGCGCAGCAGGGGCCAGCGGGAGGACGCACTGGGCAGGCCGCGCTCCCAGCTGCGGACGGCCTGGGCACGGTCGTCGGCATGCCACTGGGCGACGCCGAGGTGGTATTCGGTGAGCGGGTCGGCGGGGGCCGTCTCCAGCATGTCGCGCCAGTGCGGGGAGACCAGCGAGGGGCCGGGCGGGGCCGGGCTGTGCGGCTGGGGGAAGGTGCCGGTGCGCAGCAACTCCAGCCAGGGTTCCTGCTGTTCACCGAGTGTGGACTCGGTGAACGGGGTGCCGGGGAGTTTGTACCCGGCCCGCTGGACTTCGAGCGCTCCCCAGCCGGAGCCGGTGGCGAGCGCTTCGCCCGGTTCGGTGTCGGCGCAGGCGCGCCATGCCTCGTACGCGGCGTCGACGGCGGCGCGCGGCAGGGAAAGCTCCAGCCGGTTCCCGGTCTCCGCGCGGGCGGCGTCCCAGTCCTCGCCGTGCACGGTCGCGGCGTCCGCGGACAGGGGGCCGTACGACTCCAGCCAGCTGAATTCTCCGCCCGCTTCGAGGGGTACGTGCTCCAGCTGGGTGCGGGCGAGTCCGGCCTGGATCTCCGCGTAACCGCCGTTGCCCGGTTCGGTCAGCCAGCGCTGCCAGCGGCGGCCACCGGGACCGCTGCCCCAGAGGAACAGCTTCCGGCCGCGCAGCAGGTCCGTCGAGGTCTGGACGAGTCCGCTCCCGTCCTCGTCGAGGGAGGCTATCCAGCGGCGGGCCCCGTCGGGGACCTCGTAGAAGTAGTCGGCGGGGTACTCGCTGCGCAGCGGGTACGTACGGTCGATGCCCCCGGTCTCCGGGACGGGGACCCGGCTCAGCATGTGCTCGTAACCGAAGTGCCATGCCTCGTCGGCGGGGGCCAGGATGCGGGTCCCCTCATCCTCCGGGACGGCGATGTTCGACCACCAGTAGGCGGGGACGGGGTGCTCGTGCGGGTTGCGGATGCGCACGCCGACGTGCAGGAAGTCGGAGTCGTCGGGCAGCCACAGGTCCACCTGGAAGGGCAGGTCGCGCAGCCGCTCCCACTCCCACAGCCGGACCATGGTGCCGCCGTCGGGGGCCGGGACCAGCGCCGCGTGGACCGGGGCGCAGGCGAGGGTGGTGTGTCCTGTGGCGCCGATGTTCCACTCGATGCCGCCGGAGAACCAGGCCCCGTTGAGCGCGAACGCTGCGGGCTGGAGCACGGGGTTGCGGTAGAGCAGTTCGCGGCCGGCCGGCTTGTGGTGCAGGGAGTGGATACGGCCGCCGAGCCCGGGGAGGACCGTGACACGCAGCCGGTCGTTCTCGATGACGATGGTGTCCAGGGCGGTGGGGGTGCGTTCGCGCCCGTATCCGTCCAGGATGCGCGCGGGCAGGACGGTGCGCAGCGGCTCGTGGCCCAGCTGCCGCGCCATGTCGCGCGGCAGCCCGGCCCGCTCCCGGCCGTCGAGTACGTGCGGTCCGCCGAGCGGACGCAACGGGGGCAGCGGGTTCTCCGGGCCCAACGGTGCTGCGGGCAGGGTCAGTACGTCACGTCGTACGGTCGTGGCCAAGACAACCTCGCTCCCTCGCGCGGGCCGCCACAGGTCCGGGCGCCCCCCGATGACCATGGAACACGGTGAACGGCGCCCCGGCCAGGGGGCACAGCCGTCAGTCTTCGGCAAAGGCCCCGACGACGAGGTCCGCGAGGAGGTCGCCTGCCGTGCCGTCCGGGTCGAGGTCGGGGTCGTAGACGGTCACGTTCAGGCCGACGCAGCGGGGCGAGGCGACCAGGGTGCGCAGCAGGGGGCCGAGTTCCTCGGGGAGCAACCCGCCGTCGTCGGGGCTGTCGACGGCCGGCATCACGCTCGGGTCGAGCACATCGGCGTCGAGGTGGACCCAGAATCCGTCCAGCGCCGGGTCTTCCAGGCTCTCGACGACGGCGGCGGCGAGTTCGGCGGCGCCCCGGGCGCGGATCTCGCCGACCGTGGCGTTCGGGATCTTCAGGGCGGTCATCTCGGCGCGGTCCTCGTCGTAGTCCCGCATGCCGAACAGCCGGACGTCCTCGTCCCTGAGATAGGGGCGCAGTCCTTCCAGGTCGGTGAGGCCGGCCTGGCCGCGCCCTGTGGCGATGGCGAGTTCCTCGCCCGCGGCGGCGCCGATGCGGGTGTCGTTGCCGAGGTGCCGGAAGTCCGCGGAACCGTCGACCGCGGCGAGCCCGTACCGCCCGATGCGGCGCAGGGCGAGCGTGGCCCCGAGCTGGATGGAGCAGTCGCCGCCGAGGACGAGGGGGAACTCACCGGCGCGTACGTGCTGTTCGACGCGGTCGGCGAGGACGCGGGTGTACGTGGCGATGGCGTCGGCGTTGAAGACGCCGTCGCCCTCCTGCCAGTCACCGCGGTCGTAGCGCGGGGGTACGACGACGCCGCCCTCGGAAGCTCCGAGCCGCCGCACGATCCCCCGATCACGCAGCGCGCCGGCCAGCTTGTAGCAGCCGGGGACGGTGCCGGGGGCCGGGGGCCGCAGCCCCAGGTTGGAGGGCGCGTCGAGAACCACGATGCTGCGCATGTTGAATCCCTACTCCTTGCGGCCGGTTGCCGCGACGGTGACGCCGAGGCCGATCATCGTGAGGCCGCCGACCCCGCCGACCACGGCGAGCCGCTGCGGTGAGCGGGCGAACCAGGTCCGCGTGGTGGCCGCGACCATTCCCCACACGCTGTCCGAGGCCAGCGCGATGACGTTGAACACCACGCCGAGCAGCAGCATCTGGGCGGTGACGTGCCCCTGGCCGCGGTCGACGAACTGCGGGAGTACGGCGGCGAAGAACACCATGGTCTTGGGGTTGGCCACACCGACCACGAACCCCTCGCCCAGGGTGCGCAGGCTTCCGTGCGTGGGGCCTTCGCCGGTGAACGCGGCGTGCAGCGAGCCTCGTTGGCGCACGGCCTTGACCCCCAGGTACACCAGGTACGCGGCGCCCACGAGCTTCAGCACCGTGAAGGCGAGGACGGAGCGCTCCACGAGGGAACCGACCCCGAGTGCCACGGCCACGACGAGCACATAGGCGCCGAGCGTGTTCCCCACGACCGTGGTGAGAGCGGCACGGCGGCCTTGCGCCAGCGCACGCCCGATGACGAACAGGACGCTGGGGCCGGGGATCACGATCAGCAGGAACGACATCGCGGCGAAAGCCATGAGTCTGTCGGTGGACACCATGGGCGCATGTAAGCACGGATACCGCGGAAGGCCGAAGCCCTTTTCCCGCGGGCTGCCGTCAGCCCTCGGGGGACGCAGGAACGAACTCGCACCAGACGGCCTTGCCGTCGCCCCGCGGCTCGACGCCCCAGCGCGCGGCGACCGCCTCGATCATCATGAGCCCTCTCCCGGACGTCGCCGCCTCGCCCGGTGTACGGCGGTGCGGCCGGGCGCTGGAACGGTCGTTGACCCAGAGGCGGACCCGCCGGTCCGGCTCCAGCAGGACCTCCAGGGTGACGACGGCGCCGCCCTCGGTGTGCAGGAGCACGTTCCCCAGGAGCTCGCCCGCCGCCACCTCCACATCGTCGGCGAGCGCGCCGAGACCCCAGTGTTCCAGGCTGTGCCGCAGGGCGGCGCGGGCCTCCGCCAGACCCTCGGGATCGGCCTGGTGGATGTACTGGTGGATGCGCGGGGCCTGCGCCGTCCCCACGTCCGGGGTTCTGCGCAGGACCAGCAGAGCGACGTCATCGCCCGATTCCGCCCGCCCCCACAGCCCCTCCGTCACATGGTCGGCGAGGGCTTCCGCCTCCGCGGGGCCCGTGCGCACGGCCTCGGCCAGTGCGTCGAGACCGACCTCGATGTCGAGTCCGGGCTCCTCCACGAGTCCGTCGGTGCACAGGACGAGGGTCTCGCCCGGCACCAGGTCGAGCCGCGTCTCGGGGTACTCGTCGTCCCCGAACACCGTCGCCATCCCCAGCGGGAGCCCGCCGCGCAGCCGGGGCCAGCCGATCCTGCCGTCGGTGTGCCGGACCATCGGCCCCAGATGTCCTGCCCGTACCGCTTTCACGGCTCCCGAGCCGAGGTCGACCTGAGCGTATGTGCAGGTCGCGAAGCGTTCGGTGTCGAGTTCCGCCAGGAAGCGCGAGGCGCGGGCCAGGACGGTGGACGGCGGGTGGCCCTCCCCGGCGTAGGCGCGCAGCGCGATGCGGAGCTGCCCCATGATGGCCGCGGCATGGGTGTCGTGCCCCTGGACGTCCCCGACGACGATGCCGATGCGCCCCCGCGGCAGCAGGATCACGTCGTACCAGTCACCGCCGACCTCTCTGCCGCTCCACGCCGTCCGGTAGCGCACCGCGATGTCGGCGCCCTCGACGTCCGGGATGTGGCGCGGAAGCATGGCGGACTGGAGGTCGGTCGCGAACTTCCGCTCCTCGTCGAAGAGGATGGCCCGCTGGAGGGACTGCCCGACGATGCCCGCGAGGCCGATGCACAGGTTCCGGTCCTCGGTCGAGAATTCGGTGCGGTCGCGGTAGAAGAGTCCCAGCCCGCCGATGGAACGGGCCTGGGCGACCAGGGGCAGGAAGGCCGCAGCTTCGAGGCGGCGCCGCCGGATGTAGGTGCCCAGGCGCGGGAAGCGGTCGGCGAGATCGGGCAGGGAGGCCACGAAGCGCGGCTGCTGGGTGATGACGGCCTCGGCGAGCGGCAGGGAGTGGTCCACGTGGTCGAGCGTCAACTCGCCCAGGACGGCCATCGGTTCGCCCGCGACACCCATGAGCTTGAGCTCGTCCCCTTCGACCAGTCCAAGCACCAGTCCGTCGGCGCCGAAGCGTTCCATTCCGCCGGTGCCCGTCAGCACGGCGGTGACGTCCTCGACGGTCACCGCCTGCGAGAGCGCCTCGGTGGTGCCCTGGACCATCGCTGTCATGCGCTGCCTGCCCGCTTCGAGCGGGTTGACCACGCTGAACTCGGCGAGGTCGGTCGTCGCGTTCCGTACGACGCCGAGCACCCGGAAGGGGACGCCCTCGTCGTCACGGACGATGTGGCCGCGTACGTGGGTCCACTGCCGGATGCCGTCGCGGCACCGGATCTGGAAATAGGCACCGTAGGAGGGCCGTCCCGTGTCCAGGGCCGTGCGCAGCGCCGTTTCGAGCCGGGCGCACTCCTCCGGGGGCACGCGCAGGATCAGCGAATCGGCCATGCCGTCGAACTCGTCCGGGCGCAGGTCGAAGACGGCGAGGCCCCCGTCGTCGAACACGAGCGTGGAGCGTTCCAGATCCCAGTCGAAAGTGCCCATGCGGTTAAGGGTCAGCCGCTCGTCCGCACCGATATCCGGTCGATCACGTGCTGCCATGCGTACGCTCCGCAGGGGCCGGTCCCGCCGTGGCTGCTGCCAGTGCTCCCCCGAGCATAACTTTGCGCGGTGCCCCGCGCACGGCCGTCCGCACTCACTTTGTGCGGCGGCGGAACACGTAACCCCCGCACACCCCTCCTGCCAGGAAGACTCCCACCAGGGCGAGCCACAGCGGCATGGTGACCTCGGGAATCCACAGGCGGATGGTGACGTCTGCGGTGTTCACACAGATGAACACGATCGCCAGCACGGCCACGGCGACGACGGCGATCCGTGCGGGAGTGAGCAGGCCCTGGGCGGTCCTCCCGCCGCTGGATACGTCCTTGGGGCTCATGCGTCCGGCCTTTCGCTGGATCCTCGTCTGCAGCACCCCGCAGCCGCCCCCGGATCCCAGCATGTCTCCATACCGGTTCCGGGGACGTCGGGATACGGCCATTCGAGTGACAGCCCGGCGGCCCCGTCAGCCGGCCGGAACCACCGGCAGTTCCAGTACGCCGGTGTCCTCAGGCGCGCTGACGACCGTCACCGGCTTGATGCCCCGGTTACCGAAGTACGCGGTGTCGCTGGCCGCGATCACGAATTCGATCCGGTGCCCCGCCTCGTACCGGTGCACGATGCCCGGCAGATCCACCGTGAAGGGGCGGGTGACGTCGGGGACCCTGACCGGGGAGACCAGTCGGTTGACCAGTTTCCTGGTGCCGTCCGGTGCCACGTCGTAGACCTTCGCGAAGAGGACCAGCTTGTCGGAGGCGTCTCCGCTGTTCTGGACCCGTTCCGTCTTCGGCGACACGACCTTCAGGGTGGCCTTCGGGGCGCCGACGACGTCGACGGGGGTGGTCAGCGGGGCGCCGGTCCAGGCAAGGTAGGTGCCCTTGGTGTCGTACGGTGCTCGGTCGGGCAGCCCGATCAGTCCGGCCAGGGAGCTTTCGGAGTGGCTGGTCGGCACGAGCCAGTTGCTGTACTGGCGGCTGCCCCGGGCGACCTTGGAACGGTTGTCGACCAGCTTGCCGTCGCCGGAGAGGTACATCTTCTGTGACAGGGCCGGTACGGCTCCGGCGGTGCCGTAACCGCTCTGCCAGTCACGGTAGTAGGCGAACGCGGGCCCGGTGCCGGTGTTCTTCTTCTGGAGGTAGCGGTCGAACCAGGCGAGCACGCGCTGTCCGACGTAACTGGTCTCCAGATTGCCCTCGCCGAGGTTCAGTTCACCGGGCACCTGGCCGCCGCTGTGCCCCCACGACTGCCAGATCATCTTCGTCGTGGTGCCCTGTGCCTTGAGCGTCCTGTACGTGGCGGTGGCCTCGTTGAGGTTGAACAGGCTGTCGGCCTGGCCCTGGACGAGGAGCGTCGGTGCCTTCACCCGGTCGAGGTAGGAGACGGGCGAGACGCCGCGGGCGTAGGCGAGCATCGCGTCCGCCTCGTCCTCGGGGTAGCGACCGGAGTTCAGCAGCCGGATGGTGTCGCAGGCCCGCGCCGCGAAGTGGAGGCAGGTGAGGCTGCCGAATCTGGACAGGTCGAGGCTCGCGTTGATCAGTGTCTGCCCCTCCCCCAGCAGATAGAAGCCGTTGGTCCACTGCCACTTGAAGACGCCGGGGGTGTCGGACGAGACGCCCTGTCGTGCCCCGGTGTTGTTGGGGGCGAGTGCGTATCCCAGGTCGTTCCAGGTGACGAGCGGGACGAGTGCGTCGACCCGGTGGTCGACCGCGGCGGTGGCCATCTGGACCGCCCCGCCGTACGAGCCGCCGATCATGCCGACGCGTGGGTCGCCCGCCCGGTCCTGGGTGACGTAGTCGGCCTTGGTGCCGTCGTCGGCTGCGCGGGTCCCGGCGAGGAAGTCGAGGAGGCCGGAGGCGGCCTTTCCGTCCACGGCCGGGTCGTCGAGGGTGATGAGGCAGCCGGACTTGCCGAAGCCGAGTCCGGAGTAGGCGAGGCCGACGTAGCCGCGTGTGGCGAACGCCTTGCCGATGGCGTCCGTCGACCCGTCGGACTTGCTGCCGCCGAAGCCGTTGGTGGCGAGGACGGCGGGGGCGGGGTGTGCGGCGTCGACGCCCGCGGGGCGGTAGAGGTCGGCGTCGACGGTGCAACTGCGGTCGCCCGCGCGGACGGTGAACTTCAGTGGGGTGACGGTGTACTGCGCGGTCTCGGCCCTGGCCGGGCCTGCGAAGGCGAGGGGGGCGGCCAGCGCCGCCCCCGCCACGAGGACGAGTGGTTTGCGGAACCTGGAGACAGCACCTGACACGAAGACCTCCACACCGAGGACACCTTACCGACCGGTAGGTACCGGGCCGCGCTCATGCTGTGACAGGCGTCATAGGTGTGTCAACGCTCACGGCAGCGTTTCCTGAATATTGCTCAACTTCTGCACGAGCCGGAGGAATTCGGACGCGGGTTCAGCCGAGTGTTCAGACGAGGGCGGGCACCTCGACGGTGAGTGTGCACCGGCCGCCGTCCGCCGGCGCGTCCAGTACGGCGGGCACCCCGAGCGGAATCGTCAGCGCCGTCGGACTGTGCCCGAAGCCCAGTTCCTCGGCCACGGGTATGCCCAGAGCGCCGAGCCGGTCGGCGAGCACGGCCCGCACCTGCTCGTACGGCCCGCAGTTCTCCCAGGAACCGCAGGCGACCCCTGCGATCCCGTCGAGGGCTCCGGTACGCAGCAGTTGGGTGAGGATGCGGTCGATCCTGTACGGCTCCTCACCGGTGTCCTCCATCACGAGCAGCCCGCCCCTGGCCGACCGCCTGGCGTGCGCGGCGCCGATGTCGGCGGCGAGCAGGCTGACGCAGCCGCCGTACGTGATGCCCCGGGCACGGCCCGGGACCAGCGCGGTCGCCGAGTCCAGGCCGAGGGTGCGTACCGATTCCGGCTCGAAGAGGGTGGCGCGCAAGGACTCCTGGGTCGCGGCGTCCTTGAGGAAGGTCTCGGTCGCGACCATCGGTCCGTGCAGGGTGGAGATCCCCGTCCGTACGGCGAACGCCTCGTGGAGTGCGGTGATGTCGCTGTAGCCGACGAACACCTTGGGCCCGGCCGCCCGCATGGCGCTCCAGTCCAGGAGGTCGACCATGCGGTGGGCGCCGTATCCTCCGCGGGCGCACAGCACGGCGTCCACCGAGGGGTCGCACCAGGCGTCCTGGAGGTCCCGTGCGCGGTCCTCGTCCGTACCCGCCAGATAGTCCAGGTCCGGGTGTGCGTCCAGGACATGGGGTGCCACCACCGGTTCCAGGCCCCAGCCGCGCAGCAGGTCGAGACCGGGCTCCAGGCGGTCGGCCGGCACAGGTCCCGCGGGCGCCACGACGGCGACCCTGGCACCCGGCCTCAGCCGGGCGGGCCGGGTGAGGGGCAGAAGCGTCACTTCGTCAGCTCCAGTCGCGGTACGTCGGGACGGTCGATGCCGAAGGTCTGGGCGTACAGGGAGAGTTCGGCCTCCAGCGCACGGACCAGGGTGTCCGCGCGCCGGAATCCATGGCTCTCCCCCTCGAAGGCGAGGTACGCGTGCGGGATGCCGCGGCCTTCGATTTCGGCCAGGAACCGGTCGCACTGCACGGGCGGGCAGATCACGTCGTCGAGCCCCTGGAGCAGCAGGAACGGGGCGGTCAGCCGGTCGGTGAGGTACATCGGTGAGCGCTCGCGGTAGCGCTCCGGTACTTCCTCGATGGGGCCGACGAGCGATTCCAGGTACTGCGACTCGAAGTCGTGGGTCTCACCGGTGGCCCAGCCCGCCAGGTCCAGGATGGGGTACATGATCGTCCCGCACGCATAGACGTCGGTGCCGGTCAGGGATGCGGCCGTGGTCCAGCCGCCCGCGCTGCCGCCTCGTACGGCCAGCCGGTCGCGGTCGGCCGAGCCCTCGGCGGCCAGGGCCTCGGCGACGGCGGCACAGTCCTCGACGTCCACGACGCCCCACTGTTCGCGCAGCCGTTCGCGGTAGGCGCGGCCGTAGCCGGTGGAACCGCCGTAGTTGACCTCGGCGACTCCGATGCCGCGGGAGGTGAAGTAGGCGATCTCCAGGTCGAGTGCGAGCGGGGTGTGCCCGGTGGGGCCGCCGTGCGCCCAGATCACGTAGGGCGCCTTCTCGCCCTCGGGAGCGGTGTGGGACGGGTGGCGCGGCGGGTGGACGTGCGCGTGGATCTCGCGCCCGTCGGGTCCGGTGAAGACGCGCTCCTGCGGCTCGGAGTAGTACGCGGGGTCGACGGCGTCCTGGTGGTGCGCGCCGATGATCCGGGTGTGCCCGTCGGCGGTGTCCAGTTCCACCACTTCGGCGGCGGTGTGCGGGCTCGCGGCGATGCCGATGACCCGGGTGTCCTGTACGGCGAGCGTCGAGGCCCAGGCGGTCCAGGGGCCCGCCACGTCGGCGAGTTCGCCGGTCTCGGGGTCGAGCACCCCGAGCCGGGTGGTGCCCTTGCCGTGGATGACGGCGATGAGCCCGTTGTCCAGGATCCGGAACCAGCGCAGCCCGATCCGCCACATGGGGCCGCCGAACTCCTCGCTCCGGCCGCCGCAGATCCTGCTGCTCGGCACGACGGCGCCCGCCGGGGCGTCCGGGCGGATCCGCTGGAGCTCCCACCAGCCGCTGACGTCGGAGACGAACAGCAGGGAGCCGTCGCGGTCCCACTCGACCTGGCAGACGGATTCGTCGGTGTCGCCGACGAGCGGGTGGATGCCGGTGAAGGTGTCCTCGTCGGTGATGTCGGCGACCATCACGACCGTGCCGTCCCAGGGCATCTGCGGGTGGTCCCAGGCGATCCAGGCGGCCCGTCGCCCGTCGTGCGAGATCTTCGGCCCGGTGACGAAGCGGTGCCGGTCGTCGGAGAGTTCCCGCACCCTGCCCCGGTCCTCGGCGGCCGAGCCGTCCAGGGGCACGGCGACGATCACCCGGCGCACATCGGTGGGTGATTCACCGGTGAACTCCTCCATGACACACCAGACTTCGCCCTGCGCTCCGCTCTCCGTGCGGACCGGGCGGAGCTGCGGGTCGGCCCAGCGCAGCCCGTCACCGACCTCGGAGACGGGGGTGAGCGGCCAGGGGTCGCGGGAGCCGTCCGGTTCGTACGCGTACAGCCGCTGGTCGTCGAAGTGGACGAAGACGATCAGCGGGCCGCCTTCGGAGCGCTCGGCGCCGGCCCACGGCTGCCCGCCGTACTCGATGACGCGGCTGCGGGCGTTCCAGGGTGCGGGCAGCGCGGACTCGGTGGCGCCGTCCGCGCGGCGGCGCACCAGGGCGCGGCGGCCTCCCTCGGCCGGGCGCGGCTCCGTCCACCACACCTCGTCGCCGACGGTGCCGACGAACTCCGGGCGGCCGTCGTGCGAGGCGGCGAGTGCCGCGTCGATGGGTGAAGGCCACGTTCCGTAGGGCGCTGTGATGACCATGTGATTCCCCCCGTGTCGGGTCAGGCGGTACGCAGATAGTGGTCGAGGACGCGGACGCCGAAGTGCAGCGCGTCGACGGGGACGCGCTCGTCGACGCCGTGGAACATGGCCTGGTAGTCGTAGCCGACGGGCAGCTTCAGGGGCGAGAAGCCGTATCCGGTGATGCCGAGCCGGGAGAACTGCTTGGCGTCCGTGCCGCCCGACATGCAGTAGGGCACGACATGGCCGTCCGGGTCGAAGCGTTCGACGGCGGCGCGCAGTTTGGCGTACGTGGGTGAGTCGACCGGGGCCTGGAGCGGGACCTCGCGGTGGTGGAACTCCCAGGAGACGCCGGGCCCGGTCAGCCGGTCGAGGGTCTCGTGGAACTCGTCCTCGCCGCCGGGCAGCATCCGGCCGTCGATATAGGCGGTCGCGCGGCCCGGGATCACGTTCACCTTGTAGCCGGCGTCCAGCATCGTCGGGTTGCTGCTGTTGCGCACGGTCGGCTCGACCAGCGCGGCGGCCGGTCCCAGCTTGCCCAGCAGCTCGTCGACGTCGAATCCGGGCGCCTCGGTGTCGACGGGGATGCCGTGCAGCGCGGCGATCTCGGTGAGCGCCGCCCGGACGGTCGGGGTGAGCCTCACCGGCCACGGGTGGGCCCCGATCCGGGCGACGGCGGAGGCGAGTTTGGTCACGGCGTTGTTCCGGTTGACCTTGGAGCCGTGTCCGGCCTTGCCCTCGGCGGTCAGCTTGAGCCAGGCGGTGCCGCGCTCGCCCGCCGCGATCGGGTAGAGGGACATGCCCTCGCCGGCGTGGAAGGTGAACGCGCCGGATTCGCTGATGCCCTCGGTGCAGCCTTCGAAGAGGTCGGCGTGGCGTTCGACGAGGAACCCGGAGCCGTCCTCGGCGCTGGCCTCCTCGTCGGCCGTGTACGCGATGACGACGTCGCGGCGGGGCCGGACCCCGGCGCGCGCCCAGGCGCGGACGACGGAGAGGACCATCGCGTCCATGTTCTTCATGTCGACGGCCCCGCGGCCCCAGACGACGCCGTCGCGGACCTCCCCTGAGAAGGGGTGCACGCTCCAGTCGGCGGCCTCGGCGGGCACCACGTCGAGGTGGCCGTGCACGAGGAGGGCGTCGGCGGACGGGTCGGTGCCCTCGATGCGGGCGACCACGTTGGTACGTCCGGGTGTGCGCTCCAGGAGCGCCGGTTCAAGACCGGCGGCGGCCAGCCGCTCGGCCACGTACTCGGCGGCCGGGCGTTCCTGGCAGCTGTCGTCGCCCCGGTTGGTGGTGTCGATCCGGATCAGTTCGGAGGTGAACGTCACCGATTCGTCGAGTGCCTGCTGGTCCACCGGACCGAGCGGCCTTGTCGCCTCAGCCATACTGTTCCTCCACGGCGGACGACACGATCGTCGTCACCGCCTTGAACGTGCGAATACCTTCGTACATCGTGCCGCTGGTGTACGCGACACGCCGCTCGCCCGTCGGCGCCACGCCGGGTACCACGGTGGCGGCTGCCGCCAGATGCTCGGCGTCGAACTCCAGCTCCACCGTGAAGGAGCCGCCCGTCACGGGTTCGTGTCGCACGGCGAGCCCGGTGGAGTCCTTGGCGGCTGCCCTGATGTCGGCGGCGGTACGGGCCGGGGTCCGGCACACCGCCGCGTACCGCGACACGTAGTCCTTCACCGCGACCTTGCGGGCCGCGGGCGCGTATCCGTCGGCGTCGACGCAGGTCAGGTCGTCCCCGGTGACGAGGACGACCGGGACCCCGTACTCGGCGGCGACGTGCGCGTTGAGGAGTCCCTCGCTCGCGCGGACCCCGTTCAGCCAGACCCCGGTGATCGAGTTCGCGAGATAGGTGTGGGCGAGTACGCCCTCCGTGCCGGCGCCCGTGTGATAGCCGACGAACGCGACGGCGTCGACGTCACCGTGCTGGATGCCCTCGACCATGGAGAGCGACTTGTGTTTGCCTGTGAGCATCTGGACCCGCTCGTCGAGCCGCTCCAGGAGCAGATTGCGCATGCTCCAGTGGGCTTCGTTGACGAGCACCTCGTCGGCGCCCCCGTCGTAGAACCCGAGGGCCGCGGCGTTCACGTCGGAGGTGAACATGGAGCGGCAACGCTCCCACTGCGGAGTTCCGGGCAGCACATCGGCAGGCCACGTCACTCCCGTGGCGCCCTCCATGTCCGCGCTGATGAGGATCTTCATGCCGCGTCACGTTACGCGTCGGCGAACGGCTGGACCAGAACCCAAGGAAGGTTCAATGGTCCAGTCCTGTGCAGTGCACATCGGAACGCGAACGGCCCGCCGGATGAACCGGCGGGCCGTCCCTGCTGCTACTTCAGATGAAGTTTGAGCTGATGGTTGCGTTCTGTGTGCTCGACCACGACTCCGGTGACCGATTCACCCACGTCGGGCCAGATCACCGTGGAACCTTCGTGATGCATTCCCGCTACATCCGCGAAAGCCTCGGTCACGTGCAGACCCTCCACCGAAATGAAGATTCCGAAGGGCGCGACCTGGTTGACGGTGCCGTCGACCGTGGACCCGTAGGGGAACTTCCGCTTGGCGGCGTCCCATTCGTCTTCTGTCACTTGTGCCACAGTCTCTCGTACTTGTTCAGCTGACCGAACATTCCGGTAGGGATGGGCACTTCCACTTCTTCGCTGCCTTCGTACGACTTCTCGTACTGCTTGAAGTAGCGATTGTAGTCGTCCTCGGGGATTCGGATCTCGATGATGCCGTCCCCGTAGTACTGAGCGTACTTCTCGTCCACCAGGCTGTACTTCCTTCCGAAGTACGCCGCACCCTTCTCCTTCGCTGAATCCGGGAAGTCCGCCGCCTGGTATCCGTACTTCTTCTGGCCCGCTCCCTTCCCGCTCTGAGGTGCCTTGAAGAGGGAGATGTAGCCGTCCCTGTCGCCGTACTTCTCCTGCTTGGGCGCGGGCGGCGTGGTGGGCTTGGGCGCGGGCGGCGTCTTCTTCTTGGGCATGGCGCCCGGCGACGGCACGCCGGAGGTCTTCCTGCCGACCAGATCGGCCACCATGCTGGGAAGGGTGTAGGTCCACTTGTCGGTGTTGTAGCCCTGGCTCGCGGCCCAGTTGTCGAACGTGGCGCCGTAGTCGCAGCCGGGCGCACCGGCCCCGCCGTTCCAGCAGTCGCCGTCGACCATCCAGCCGGCGTACGACGCCGCGTCCGGAACGTTCGACACCAGACCGTAGAAGACTTCACCGGTGCCCATGTAGATACCGCTGGCGGTATCCGCGATGGCGTCCCCGGTGGCGGAGACCGCACTCTCGCACCAGTCGATTCCGAAGCAGTGCCCGTCGAGCTCGACATTGCTGACCGGGTTTCCGCCCGAGAAGGCGTACCGGTTACCGGTGTACGGGTCGCTGCCCAGCCGCATGTCGGCGAGGGCACCGTTGTACATGTCGCGCGTGGTAAAGCGGTTCAGGCCCGGGTTGTAATCCCGGAAGCCCATGTCGTACGTACCCGAACTGGCATCCCACCGCTTGGAGTTGAATCGGTAGGGGTTGTACGCCTCCTTGTCCGGCTGCGCCGCCTCGGGCTTGTCGATGCCGGTGAACTCGGCCTCGTCGTCCTTGCCATAGGCGGTGTAGCCGTACGTCGCCTTGGTGTCGCCCGTGCTGTCCGTGAGGATCTCGGCGTCGGTGTGGCTGTTGTAGC
The DNA here is from genome assembly GCF_053617235.1 of Streptomyces sp. NPDC055749. Taxonomy (NCBI): domain Bacteria; kingdom Bacillati; phylum Actinomycetota; class Actinomycetes; order Kitasatosporales; family Streptomycetaceae; genus Streptomyces; species Streptomyces sp. NPDC055749. Next base: position 185,593 of record NZ_JBSHFH010000010.1, read on the forward strand.
CGAAGACCCCGAGCTCCTCGGTGCCGTCGCTGTTGTGCTTGATCTGCGACAGGCGCTTGCCCCACGGGCTGTACTGGTAGGACTTGGTGATCTCGCCGGCCACCCGCTCGTCGAGCACCTCTCCACCGGTACCGAGGTAGTTGTAGTCGGTGGTCTTGGTGCCCTCGGTCTTGGCCGTCTTGCGGTCCAGCGGGTCGAACTTGTACGTCGTCGTCTTCGACGTGCCGTCCTGCTGGAGCTTGGTGTGCTCCGTGACGTGGTCGAAGCCGTCGTAGGTGTTGTCCTCGACGGTCCTGCCGCCGGAGGTGACGTTGTCCAGCCGGCCGTAGGCGTCGTAGTTGTACGCCGCCGTGGTCCCGCCGGAGGTTGCGTTGGTCAGCCGGTTGCGGTCGTAGTCGAAGGTCGTCGGGACGCCCTTCACCGTCTGGCTGATGACGTTGGCGTTGTTGTCGTGGACGTAGGTCTCGGTGCCGGCACCGTTACCCGTCTTGGTGACCTTCGCGATCCGGTCGGCCGGGTCGTAGACGAAGTCGCTGGTGCTGTCGAGGTACGCCGAGTGGTTGTCGGCGTTCATCTTCTTCGCGACGTCCTGCGCCTTGTTGCCGTTGGCGTCGTACGTGTAGACGTGCGAGGCGACCAGCGCGCCGCCGGACTTCTTCTCCGTGGTGCTCTTGAGCGACCCGTTGAGGAAGTAGCCGTAGTCGACCGTGTTCTTGTTGGCCTTGGTCTCCCGCAGCATCTTGCCGCGGTCGGTGTAGGTGTACTCGGTCAGTTCCGGGGTGGCGTCGGTCGGCGACTCACCGACCTTCACCGACTTGACGAGCTCGCGCGGGTCGTACGTGAACTGGGAGTACTGGTCCGGATGCGTCACGCTGTCCGGCTGACCGTTCGCGTCGTACACGTACGACGTGGTCTTCTTCGCCTCACTGGCCAGCGCCTCGGTGACCTTCTCGACCTGGTTGAGGCCGGTGTAGGTCATCGTGTACGCGTCGACACCGGCACCCGGGGAGGTGTCGTTGATCGACGTGGTGTTGCCGTTGGCGTCGTAGGCGTAGGCGAAGGACTTGCGCTCCGCGCCCGCGGAAGGTGCGTCCGTACGGGTCTTCATGGACCCGTCCGGCCAGTAGCCGGTGGTCATGGTCCGCGACGGCGAGCCGCCCGCCCCGGTCAGGGTGCGCGTGGTCTGCCGGCCGCTGTCGTCGTACTCGTACGCGGTCCGGATGTCCCACGTGTCGGTGGACGTCCTGACCGAGCCGTTGTCGAAGTAGGTGTAGGTGGTCTCGTTACGGGCCGACTCGCCCGACGACGGCGGCGCCGACACCTTGGTCACCTGGCCGACAGCGTCGAACACCGTCTGGGTGTAGACGTTCGGGCTGTTGAAGCGGGCGTCGGCCGGGTCGTACGGCTGGAACTCCTTGACCGCCCGGCCGAGTTTGTCGTACTCCGTGCGGAGGGTGAAGTCCTCGGTGTTGGAGGTGTTCACGCCGCGCGGGGTGATGACCTTGGTCCGGTTGCCGGCCTGGTCGTACTCGAACTTGGTGCTGCGGACCGTGGTGCCTTCGTAGGGCGCCTTCTTCTCGACGGGCATGGCACGCTCGTCGTAGAGGAGCTCGGTCTTGTTGCGTTCCTTGTCCGTGGCCGCGACGACCAGCGAGTCCTTGTCGTACACCGTGGTGGTGTACTTGCCCGCCGAGTCGGTTCCCTTGACGACCCGGTGGTTGAGGTCGTACGTGGACTTGGACGTGTAGTCGGTGGTGTCGACTGTGGCGTTCTTCTTCGGGTCGACGACCGTCACCATGTTGCCGACGTTGTCGTACTCGTAGGAGAGCTTGTCGCCCTTGGAGTCCACCACGCTGGTGAGCTGGTAGGCGGCGTCGTAGTGGTTGGTGGTGACGAAGTCCGTGGCGTCCGCGGTGGTGGCAACGCCCTTGGGCTCGGTCGTCGTCTTGAGGTTGCCGACCTTGTCGTAGGTGTAGGCGGTCTTGCGTCCGATGACGTTGTTGTCGGGGCCCGTGGATTCCTTGAGCTGGTCCCCCGCGTCGTACACCGCCGTGGTGGGAACACCAGCCGGGTCGGTGGACCTGGTGACGTTGTCGTTGGCGTCGTAGTCGGGCGCCAACGTGGTGATGTAGACCCCGGCCGCCTGGTCCTTCGGCACCTTGCTGACCATCGGTCGGCCGAAGGTGTCGTAGGTCTGCGTGGTGGTCTTCTGCAGGGCGTCGGTGACCGTGGTGACCTGGCCCCGCTCGTCGTAGACGAACTTCGTGGCGTGGTTCTCCGCGTCGGTGATCGTCTTCGGATACCCACTGGCTTCGAAGTCCGCGTTCACGCTCGGGTTGCCGTTGGCGTCGACGGTCCTGGTCTGCTGGCCGTAAACGTCGTACTCGTACTTCGTGGTGTAGTCGTCCACCGTCGTGGTGGCGACACCCTTGGGGTCGGTGACCGCCGTCAGGTTGCCGAAGGAGTCATAGCCGAAGTTCCACTTGCGGCCCTCCTTGGACGTTTTGACGGTCAGGTCCGCCGAGTAGCCGTCCAGGCGGGTCGTGTAGGCGAACTTGGCCGCGCCAGGCAGGCTGCCCTCGTTGGCCGGGTCGCAGTAGTAGGTGGCGAGCAGCTGCTCGGACGTCCAGCTCTTGGTCGTCTCGGCGTCCCACTCACGCAGCGGGTAGCCGGTCTTCTGGTCGTAGCAGAAGACCGACTTGGCTCCGTTGGCCTCCTCGATGTACGTGACGCTGTTGTCCGCGTCCCAGTTCATTCTGGTGGTCTCGGACTTGGCGTTCGTGACCTGCACCTGACGGCCGAAGTCGTCGAGCACGTAGTCGGTGGCGCGGCCCTCGGCGTCGGTGACCTCGGCGTCGATGAACTTCGAGTTCGAGGTGTTCGCCTTGTAGGTGTACGTCGAGGCGTTGTTCAGCCGGTCGGTGACACTCTTGGTCCACCAGTGGTACTTCGGGTCGTCGCCGGCCTGCGGGGTGTTGTACGCCAGCGAGGTGCCGTTGCCACGCGGGTCGGTGACCTTGACCAGCTTGACGTTCTTGTTGCCCTGGGTGGCGTCGTAGGTGAACTTGAAGTGCTTCGGCTGGCTGGCGCCGACACCGTCGGTGACCTGGCCGAGCAGGCCCTTGTCGGTGTAGTAGAAGGCGATCTTGCGGCCCGAGACGTCCGTCATGGACTTCACGTGGTCGTAGATCTTGGAGTTGTTCAGGTTCGAGCCGGTGACCTTCGCGCCCGAGTCGTTGATGTACTCGTAGGACGCGTCACCCTTCTTGTAGTACTCGACGGTGAGCGACTGACGGCCGACCGGGTCCGTGATGTAGGTCAGGAACTTGGTCGGCTTGTTGTTGGACTTGCGCTCCTCGTACGTGTGAGTCTGCGCGTTGCCGTTGTTGTCGACGGTCGACGTCAGGTAACCGTCGCAGCCGAACACGAACCGGGTGCCGTCGGGGCGCGTCAGCGTCCAGGCGTCGGGGACCGGGTCCTTGAGCGGGGTGCAGTCGAGTCCCGGCTTGGCGGCGAGGTTGTAGTGGACACCGGCCGGGGCCTTCCAGCTGCCGTCGGGCTGCTTGCGGAAGACATGGGTGGTGCCGTCGCCGTCGGGGAGCCGGATCTCGGTCGGGTTGGGCTTGGGGTGGAACTCCAGCGGTGCGCCCATCCGGATGGGGCCTGCGGCCTGCCCCGACCAGCCCGCACCGAGAACGGTGTCGGAGGTGTCGAGGGAGTTGTAGGCGAACCGCGCGAAGGTGGTGAGCCCGCGGCCGGGGTTGGTGAAGGCGTTGTACTGCCAGACGCTGTTACCGGCCGAGAGGTTGTTCATCACCGACGAGCCGGCGCCGGTGTTCTTGCCGGTGTAGGAGTAGAACTTCTCCATTCCCAGCGTGTTGGACGTGGGGTCCTCGACCGCGACGTTCTGCTTGAGGGAGGGGATGGCGCCCGCGCCTGCCGACAGCCAGGTGCCGTCGGATATCTTGCGGACGTCCCAGCCCAGCACGTAGTCGGTGCGCTTGTTGCCCGAGTCGGAGTTGATCGGGGTCTTCACCTGGGCCTGGAGGGCCGCGGACTCGCCGGGAGCCAGCGCCGGGACCGGTGTGGCGATCTGGTTGCCGCCGTTGGTGACGTCGGTGCCGTCGGGCAGCTTCCAGGTGTAGGAGAGCTCCCGCTCGCTGGCAGCCCATGCCGAGGCGGTGTTGTTGGTGAGGGTGAAGTCCACCGTGTACGTGGTGTTCGGCGTCATCCGGGCCGGGGTTCCCGGCGCGTGGTACGTGGACTCGGTGGTCGAGTCGACGTAGGTGACGACGATCTTCGGGTGGAGCTTGGGCTCGGCGCCTTCGGAGGACAGGAACAGGGTGCGTTCCTGCGCGACGGCCTCGTTGGCCATCTTGATGGCGACGCCCTTCTGGGACGTCGGGGTGGTCACCCAGGACTGGGCGAGTGAGGTGACGTTCCAGTCGTGCCGGGCCGGGTCGTTGGTCTTGGATCCGGTGTCGGACACGGTCGCGCCGACGTCACCGCCCTGGGTGGTCCAGTTGGTGGCGGCGTTCGCCTTCACCCAGGTCGCGGTCTCGTCGAAGTCCCGTGTCAGCGGGCGCAGTTCGTAGATCGCGCCGGTGGTGTCCTGGCTGGTCTGGGTGCCCCACAGCCGTACCGTCGCGTCCAGGACGCGTGCGGTGGTGGGGATGCCGAGCTGGGGGAACTTCAGCAGGGCGCGGGTGTCACCGTAGGTGAGGGAGTTGTTCCCGGCCGAGATCCAGGTCTGCGGGCCGCCCTCGGTGAGAGTGTCGTGGGGCAGGGCCGGTTCGGCCGAGGACAGGGTCGTGTCGGCCGATGCCTCCAGCACCTTGGTCGTACGCCCCGCCTTGGGGAGACGGACCAGCTGGGTCTGGGCGCCCAGGACCTGGCGGTCCTTCGTCTTGACGGCGACCATGTAGTAATACGCCCGGCCGAACGGATCCGGGTCGTCCGCCTTCGTCGGCACCGCGGAGGTGTCGGTGAACGACGTCGTACCCGGCGCGATCGGCGACACCATCGTCGCAGCCGACGGGGTGAAGGACTGGTTGATCGAGCGGTGCACCTGGTACTCGACCAGGTCATCATCCGTGGACGCGGCCGACGGGTCGGTGTACGCGGACCAGTTCAGCTCCGCACCGGTGTCATGGATGGTGGCGGGGGCGGCGAGGTCGACACCCTGACGGCCGTAGGTCAGCACCAGCTTCGGGTAGTTCGCCGACTCCCCCGCGTACGCGAACTCGCTGCCTTCGTAACGCGGACCACCCTTGGGCCCGTTGGCGCTCTCGTCACCGGCCTTGATGACGAAACCGTTGTTGGTGTTCGTGCCGTCGATCCACGACTGGACAGTCTTGGTCACGGGGAAGGTGTGCCAGGTGTTCAGCTCATTGGGCTTCTTGGTAACGACACCGCCCTTCGTGAAGCGGACCGCGTCGGCCAGGACCGTGGTGGAGGTGGAGGCCGGGCCGTCACCGAGGACGACCTTGCCCAGGGTTCCCGCCTTGAACGGGTGCGTCCCCAGCGTCTTCCACTCACCACCCGTACCGGCCTGCTGATTGACCGTGTACGCCTTCGAACCGCCGTTGTACGTCACGGTGTACGGGGTGTTGGTGGCACGGTCGGTGGCCGGGACGTAATGCGTCTCGACCTGGTAGTCACCGTCCTCCGGCAGACTCGGCTGCCAGGTGTACGTGTCCCCGGCGACCGTGTCCTTGTTGTAGAGGTAGTCGGTGTTCACCGCGTACTGCGTGTACGCCGTGTTCCCGGAAGCAGGCCAGGAGCCGACGGCCGCGGTGCGCCCGGCGTCGCCGTCATCGACGACGACGGAGGTGCCGGAGAGTTCACCGGTGATGCCGTTGGCGTTGTTCCAGGTCGCACCGGACTCGGTCCAGTCCTGCGTGGCGCGGTGCGCCTCCAGCTGGACCTCGGTGTCACCCGCGGTGTGCGTCTGGTCGTAGTACAGCTTCAGATCGGCCGAATCCAGCTTGGTGCCCGCAGGGACCGTGCCGAGCGGGAACCGCAGAAGCGCACGGGAGGAACCGGTGGTGGTGTTGCCGACCGACAGACGCCAGTTGTCGTCATAGTTCGACGCCGGACCGTCCGACGAGATCATCACGTCGCGCGCCGATGACGGCGTCGGCGCGATCGTGATCGTCGGGTCGACGGTGACCGGGTACTGCCGCTCCTTCGCGGCCAGCCACTTCGCATCCGGAGTGACCGTCAGCTTCCAGTCCTTGCCGGACTTGGTCAGCTTCTGCTCAACCGCCGCGCTGTAACCGGCACCGTACGGGGCGGCGGGATTGCGCTTCGCGTCCGTCATGAACGCGGCCGGGATCACGAGCACCGGGTTGGGTGCGTCGCTGTAGAACTTGACCGAGCCGTCCTTGCCCGACTTCGGCGTCAGACCACCCGCATCCAGGGTGAACGTGAACGACACCGGACCGGCCGGGCGCTCCGCAAGAACAATGTTCTCCTTCACCTGCCCCGGACCCACCACATAGGACAGGTCCGCGCCGGCCACCGCGTTCTTGTACGTCACGGTGTTGCCCTCGGC
>NZ_JBSHFH010000011.1:0-45119 GCF_053617235.1 Streptomyces sp. NPDC055749
AGCTCTCACCTTCACCGCGTAACCGGTGCAGTCGAGCGCAGGACGCAGCCGGGTCCATCGCAGCCAGCGATGGTCACGAGCAGCAAGCCCGAGACCTCAGTCCCGGGTCGTTGACCTCATCACCAGGTAGCCCGCGTCCCGCAGTGCAGCTGACACCTCGTCGCAGTGCGCGGGGCCCTTGGTCTCCAGGTGCAGTTCGACCTCCGCCTCGCTGAGGCCCAGGCGCGGGTCGGTCCGCACATGGCTGATGTCGAGGACGTTGGCGTCGGCCACGGAGAGCGCGGCGAGGAGGGTGGCCAGCGCACCGGGGCGGTCGGTCAGCCTGAGCCGCAGGCTCAGATAGCGGCCCGCCGCCGCCATGCCGTGGGTCAGGATGCGCTGCATCAGGAGGGGGTCGACGTTGCCGCCGGACAGCACCGCGACGACGGGTCCGGTGAACGCCTTCGGGTCGCTGAGCAGCGCGGCCACGGGGCTGGCCCCGGCCGGCTCGACGACCATCTTGGCCCGCTCCAGGCAGAGCAGCAGCGCGCTGGAGAGCTCGTCCTCGGAGACCGTACGGACTTCGTCGACCAGCTCCCGGACGAGGTGGAAGGGGATGTCGCCGGGGCGCCCCACCTTGATCCCGTCGGCCATCGTCTGGGGCGAGGGGACCGCGACGGGGTGACCGGCGGCCAGCGACGGCGGATAACCGGCCGCGCCCGCGGCCTGCACACCGACGATCCTGACGTCGGGGCGCAGCGCCTTCACGGCGACCGCGATGCCCGCGGCGAGGCCGCCGCCGCCGATGCCGACGACGATGGTGCGGACCTCCGGGCACTGTTCGAGGATCTCCAGGCCGACGGTGCCCTGCCCCGCGATGATGTCCGGGTGGTCGAAGGGGTGGATGAAGACGGCGCCGGTCCGCTCCGCGTACTCCTCGGCGGCGGCGAGCGTCTCGTCGACGACATGGCCGTGCATCCGGACCTGCGCGCCGTACTCGCGGGTCGCGGAGACCTTGGGCAGGGGTGCGCCGACCGGCATGAAGACCGTGGACCGTACGCCGAGCAGCGAAGAGGCGAGTGCGACACCCTGCGCATGGTTTCCGGCACTCGCCGCGACCACTCCGGCCGCCCGCTCCACCGGTGTGAGCCCGGAGATACGTACGTACGCCCCGCGCAGCTTGAACGATCCGGTGCGCTGGAGGTTCTCGCACTTGAAGTGGACCGGGGCGCCGACCAGCTCCGTCAGATACCGGCTGCCCTCCATCGCGGTCACTCTGGCCACGCCCGACAGCATCTTCCTGGCCCCGCGGACATCGTCGAGGATCACAGGAGGAAAGGGGCCTGACGTACGGAAGCTCATGACGGCAAGTCTTGCAGCTCGGGCCGGTCGCGGCAGACTCGTCTCATGGCGGACTGCGGTGGTGTCCACAGGTTTGTGCAGCGCTGGTACGCGTTGCCCCGTGGCCGCGTACTCTGTCCCCCACTTCATCCGACACCGCACGAAGAGAGCCCGGCCATGCCCCCTCAGGACATGACGACTGCTGCGTCTCCTTCCGGGGGCACCGCCCCCGGCAACCCGGGTACCGACCACCTGCTCGACGCGCTCCAGCACCAGGTGGCCGTCTTCGCCCGCCGTGCCGAACAGACCCGCCTCGGGGGCGTCGGCCAGGTCCGCAACTCCATGGACCGGGCCGCCTATCTGCTCCTGAACCGGCTGGACAAGGAAGGCCCGATGGGCGTCAAGGCGCTGGCCGCCGGTATGGGGATCGACTCCTCGACGGTGACCCGCCAGGTCGCGCCCCTCGTCGACACCGGTCTGGTCAAGCGCACCTCGCATCCGGAGGACGGCCGCGCCGTGGTGCTCCAGCTGTCCCCGCGCGGGCAGGCCCGCCTGGACGAGGTCCGCTCCTCGCGGCGCGAGCTGATGTCGCAGGTGACGGACGACTGGAGCACGGAGGAGCGCGACACGTTCTGCACCCTGCTCACCCGGTTCAACGCGGCACTGGCCGCGCGCCAGGCGGCGCACCAGGCCCCGCAGGAGGACTGACCGCCGGCCGGTCGCGCACACCTCTTGACCCGGGGGTCCCGCCGGGTCTCCGATGGGGTATGCGAGAGCGGCAGGCCGACCAACAGCGCCGCCGTGCCCAGGAGTTCGAGGACTTCGTCGCGGGCGCGGCAGGCCGTCTGCTGCACACCGCCACCCTCTGCACGGCCGAGCCCGCCGAACCGCCGGGGGCCAACCTCCGGGCCCTGCGGCTGCTGACCGGGGCGCTGGCGCACACGTACGCACAGTGGGACCGGCTGCACGGCGAGGACCCGTACGACCGCACCCGCCAGGAGCTGGTCAGCCGTTTCGCGCGGGAGGCGTGGCGTCACCACCGGCCGCGCGGCGGTCTGCTGGAACGGCTGACCCCGCAGGAGCGCCTGGTGCTCGTCCTGCGTCTGTACGAAGGAGTCGCCGAGGAACAGGCGGCGGCGCTGCTCGGGCTGCCGGCGGAACGGGTGCGGGCGATCTGTGCCAGGGCCGTCGTCAGGATGTCCGCGGCGGTCCCGGAGCCGCCGGAGCGCCGGGGACGTCCGGTCGCACGGCTGCTGCGGGGTGCGCGATGAGCGACCGGAAGGTGGACGAGGTCCGCCGGATGCTGGAGGTTCCGCGTCCGCAGGTGCCCGCCGATCTGGCGCTGCGGGCGGCGGAACGCGGTGCCCGGCTCCTGCGGCGCCACCGTGCCGTGCGCCGGGTGGCGTTCTGCCTGCTGTGTGCGGCGGTGGTCGTGTTCGTGGTGTGGGCGGGAGTCACCCGGCCGTGGGTGGTCCCGCCGGCCGGGACGACACCGCCACTGGAGGGCTGGTGACGCGGGCTCCGGCGGGCGTGACCCGCCGGATCTATCCTGGATGAGTCATGCCGTACGAGCCGAGGAGGCCGTCGTGACCAGGAAGACCGCCGACTGCCGCAAGTACCCGAGCGTCTCGAACTGCACTCTCACCATCACCGGTGAGGAGGAAGAAGTCGTGCGGGCCGCCACCGAGCACGCCGTATCGGTCCACGAGCACACGGACAGCCCGGAGCTGCGCGCGGAGGTCCGCGCCTCCCTGGAGGACGAGAAGGCCGGCGTCTGAGAAGGCCGGCCCCGTCCGGCGACCGCGTCACGCGCACCGCCGGACGGACACCTCACCTGCCCTGACTGCTAGCCGAGTGCCTGCGTCAGGTCCGCCAGCAGGTCGTCCGCGTTCTCGATGCCGACGGAGAGACGGACCAGGTCGGCCGGGACCTCCAGCGGAGAGCCCGCGGCCGACGCGTGCGTCATCCGGCCCGGGTGCTCGATGAGCGACTCGACGCCGCCGAGCGACTCACCGAGCGTGAACAGCTTGGCGCGGTTGCAGACCTCGACCGCCGCCGCCTCACCGCCCGCGACCCGGAACGACACCATGCCGCCGAACGCCTTCATCTGCTTGGCGGCGATCTCGTGCCCGGGGTGCTCGGGGAGCCCCGGGTACAGGACGCTGTCCACCTTGGGGTGGCGGGTCAGCAGGTCGGCGACCTTCGTGGCGTTCTCGTCGTGCCGGTCCATGCGGACCGCGAGGGTCTTGATGCCGCGCAGCACCAGCCAGGCGTCGAACGGCCCGGCGACCGCGCCCATCGCGTTCTGGTGGTAGGCCAACTCGTCGGCCAGGGTCGGGTCGTTGGCGATCAGCGCGCCGCCGACGACGTCGGAGTGGCCGCCCATGTACTTGGTGGTGGAGTGCACCACGACGTCCGCGCCGAGGGCGAGCGGCTGCTGGAGGTAGGGGCTCGCGAAGGTGTTGTCGACGACCAGCCGCGCCCCCGCCTGGCGGGCGACTCCGGCGACGGCCGCGATGTCCGTGATCCCGAGGAGCGGGTTGGACGGGGTCTCCACCCAGATCGCCTTGGTACGCGGGGTGATCGCCGCCCTGACGGACGCCACGTCCGAGGTGTCGGCGACGGAGAACTCCACGCCCCAGCGCGAGGCGACCTTCGCGAACAGCCGGAACGTACCGCCATAGGCGTCGTTCGGGATGACCACGTGGTCACCGGGCGTGAGCAGCGTACGGAGCAGGCAGTCCTCGGCGGCGAGGCCGGACGCGAAGGCGAGCCCGCGCCGGCCGCCTTCCAGGGCCGCCAGGTTCTCCTCCAGGGCGGTACGGGTCGGGTTGGCGCTGCGGCTGTACTCGTAGCCGCCGCGCAGTCCGCCCACGCCGTCCTGCTTGTACGTGGACACCTGGTAAATGGGCGGAACAACGGCGCCGGTCAGGGGATCGGCGGTGTTTCCCGCATGGATCGCGAGAGTCTCGAAGCTGTGCTGGTCGCTCATGAGGCCCGAGCGTAGTTCGTCACGAGGGCGCTCACAGGTCACTGCGCCGTGCGGGGACAATGGTCGTATGGAGATTCTCTGGTTCCTGCTCGCGCTGTGCATGATCGCCGCCGTCGTCGGCCCCTTCGTGCTGCGCCGTCGGGGCGGTATCCGTCAGGTCGCGCCCGGCTCCCCCGACGCCGCCGACCCGCAGTCGTACGGTTTCCTCCGCGAGGAGGAGCTGGACGTCCGGATGCCGGGGCCCGACCAGGATCTTCTCGATGTCCTGGATGTCGTGGAGGCCACCCAGGACTGGCGGGCGGCGGCCCAGCTGCTGGCCGGCACGCCCAAGGACGGCGAGGTGCGGTGGCAGCGGGTGCAGGCGTTCGCCGGTGCGGCATCGCTGGAGCTGATGCGGCAGCCGGGGGTCGGCGGCGCGTGGCTGCGCAACTGGCGGGCGGAGTCCCCGAAGGACGCGGGCGGCGCCGCGGTGCACGCGGAGTTCCTGGTGCAGCAGGCGTGGCGTTCATCCGCCGCGGGCACGGACGACTTCCGGATCATCCTGGAGGAGGCCCGTACGGTCGTGGGCGAGGCGGCGCTGCTGGCGCCGGGCGACCCCGTCCCGTACATCGTCGAACTGGCCGTGGCCCGTGGACTCGGCTACTCCCACGAGCAGTTCGACCAGCTCTGGGCGAAGATCATCGACCGTGCCCCGGCGCATATGGGCGCGCATATCGCCGCCCTGCACTTCTGGTGCGAGAAGTGGCACGGTTCGCGCGAGGAGGCCGAGCGGTTCGCCACCACGGCCGCCGCCCGCGCCCCGCAGGGTTCGCTGCTGGCGGCGCTGCCGCTGTTCGCGGTGTACGAGCACCTGCCCGAGGTCAATCTGGTGCAGGGCTTCTACCGGGGCGTCGTGGTGACGAAGGCGGTGGAGGGCGCGCTGTTCGCGGTGCACGCGGCCCGCGCCGACGATCCGATGCTGGCCCACGTCCGCCACCTGCTGGTGCTGTTCCTGGTCCGGATGGAACGCTGGTCGGAGGCGATGAACCAGATCGTCCACATCGACGGCCACGTGGGCGCGCTGCCGTGGACGCAGGGCTCGGACCCGGCCGCCTCCTACACGGTCTACCGGGCACTCGCGGTCGCGGGATACGAGGCGAACGGCGGCAACCCGGCGACCCTGCCCCACTAGCCGCCGGGGCGCCGGAATCCGCGGCGCCCTTCCCGCGTTGTAAGGACTGCACACCAAGCCCTGGAGGAGCCCCCGTATGTTCCTGAACAACCGCACCCCCGAGCTCCCCACCCCGGAGCAGGCCCTGCGCGGCCGTCCCACCCCGGAATTCACGGTCCCCTCCCGCCACACGGTCCTCGGCAACCCCTTGGTGGGCCCGTATCCGGAGGGCCTGGAGGTCGCCGATTTCGCGCTGGGCTGTTTCTGGGGGGCCGAGCGCAAGTTCTGGCAGACGGAGGGTGTCTGGACGACCCTCGTGGGTTACCAGGGCGGCTACACGGAGAACCCCTCGTACGAGGAGGCGTGCTCGGGCCTGACCGGTCACACCGAGGCCGTCCGCGTCGTCTTCGACCCCCGGATCGTTTCGTACGCGGAGCTCCTGAAGCTCTTCTGGGAGTCCCACAACCCGACCCAGGGCTTCCGCCAGGGCAACGACGTGGGCACCCAGTACCGCTCGGCGGTCTACACCCACTCCCCCGAGCAGGCGGAGGCGGCGAGCGCGTCCCGCGAGGCGTACCAGCAGGTCCTCACCGGCGCCGGCTTCCGCGAGATCACGACGGAGATCCTTCCGGCGGAGGGCCGCACGTTCTGGCCAGCGGAGGCGTACCACCAGCAGTACCTGGACAAGAACCCGGACGGCTACTGCGGCATCGGCGGTACGGGCGCGAAGCTGAGCGCCCCGTCGGAGACGAACTGGGGCCGCTCCTGCCCGACGGGCATCGCTCCCGCGCCCGAGTCCGACCTGTAGCGGCTGCCCCACCCGCGGCGGTGCCCAATTCGTGAACGGGCAGCGCTGATTGCGTGTGCAACCCGAGAGTTTGCGCACCCACGCCCGCTGACTAAAGTGGCTCCCAAAAGACGTACGTCAACGGGGGAAACGCGTGTCGTTCGACCAGGAATGGGCTCAGCAGAAACAGGCGGTCACGGAGCAGCAGTCGTCGCACACGCGACTGAACCAGCTGCCGGCCGACGGCTCAGGACCGACAGGCCCCACCGGTTCCACACCGGACCTCGCCACAGCCCCCGCCGCGAAGAAGAAAGCGGCGAATGCCATCGAGACCAAGCTCGAGCCCGGGACCAAGTCGGCCGCCGACGCGGCCGACGAGTCCACCCGGAAGGCCATCACGGAATTCAGTGACTGGGACACCGGCGCCGGCCTGAAGAAGGCCCACGCGCACTGGGACACCCAGGTGAAGCGGCTGATGGCCCGGCTGAGCAGCGAGAAGTCCAGCCTTCGGAACACGTCGATCCTGTTCAACAATCAAGACATATCCACCGGGCAGGATTTCGGGCCGCTGCGGTCCAAGGTGTCCGGAATCTAGGGGGAGCAGTGCCCAGCTATTACGAGATCCTGCACGTCAAGCTCTCCGAGCTCACTTCGGCCGCGGACGGCTGGAAGGACATGGCCGGCAAGCTGAAGAAGCTTGAGGACATGTACGAGGAAGAGGTGCAGAGCGTCACCAAGGGCGACAGATGGCTCGGCGAGAGCGCATCGATCGCCGCCCCGAATTTCGCGGTGACGCGCGGCCAGTACGACGCGGCGCAGAAGGAAGCCCTCGCCATGGAGTCGCTGCTCCGGGACGCCCATGGGCAGTTCACGGAGCTCAAGGCGAAGGTGGAGTCCGCTGTCGCGGACGCGGTCAAGGCCGGGATGAAGGTCTCCGACACCGGTGTCGCGAGTTACGACTACAGCAAGGTGGACACGCAGACGGGGAACAGTGTCCGCCACGACCCTGATCTCAGAAACGTCGAGATGTCCTACACCAGCAATATCGGTGCTGCGGTGAAGGCGGTCAACGACTTCGATCAGGACGTGAAGGTCGCCCTGCTGAACGCGTCCGGCGCCGATGGCACGGCACCTTTCGGATTCAACGCCAAGCCGGTCGGGGACGTCGAGGCCGTGGAGGCGCTCGCCCTGACGGAGAAGGTCAACTCCGGCAAGGCTTCGGAAAAGGAACTCCAGCACTATCGCGATGTCATGCGCGAGAACGCCAAGGACAAGAACTTCAGCGAGGCGTATCTGCACGGCCTCGGCGCGGAGGGCACGGTGCAGGTGGCCGACCGGATGCACCTCGCGGCGAGCGAGTCCGGTGTGTCGGCGAGCGACAAGAAGCTCTACAACTCGATCTCCGAAAGCCTCGCGAACACCGTCGCCACCGGCACCAAGGACCCCAACAGTTACGCGTACAAGCCGTTCCTCGACAGTCTGAAGGGCGTCGGCCCCGACCGGATCGACAAGGGCGTATCGGTCACCTCCGGATACCAGGCGTTCGTGACGCTGATGGAGCATGGCGATGGATACGGCAAGGAATTCCTCAATGACGTCGGCAACGACATCATCAAGAACGAGGACCCGGACCGACGCTCGCACGCCTTCGACGCGACCCGCCCCGGTCTCGCCACCGACCCGCTGGACAGCCTGCTCGGCATCATGAGCAAGGACCCGGCGTCGGCGGAGTACTTCCTCGACCCCGAGGCGGAGGGGAACAAGAACGACCACCTGAAGTACATGATGACCGAGCGCAAGTGGCCGTACGACGACATCATCGGCCCCAACGGGGCGACCCTGGAAATCAACGACCCCGAGAAGGCCGCGGGACTGGGCGCAGCCATCGAAGCCGCCTCGACCGGCCACGAGCCGGGAGGCAAGCCGGGCGAGCCCGGTCCGCACTCCGAGGGCCAGGCGCGCGTGCTGCACGACACCATCCGGCACCTGGACAAGGACCAGGGCGGGGACGAATTCCCGAAGGACCTGGAGAACATCCGCCAGCCGATGGCGAGGGCGCTCACCGACTATGTGCACGACACGCACATCATCCTGAACGGTCAGGAGTCGGCGTACGGCGGGATCGCGGGCCAGGACTCCATCAAGGGTTCGGACGACAAGTCACATATCGCCGTGGGGCAGGCAAGCCTTGTCCGTGTCATGCGTGGCATCGCGGAAGACGCGCCCTCTTTCGCTCTGCTGTACGAGACCGAGCGGGCGTACGTCGCTGATGAACTCGCCACGGCTCCCGCGTACACCGGTGACAAGACTCATGGTGCGAGCGCGGACTGGGACCACCGCGGCAATCAGATCGGTGGCGCGATGGGCGCGCTCAACGGTATCGGCGCCGACGTGTACGACGACAAGGAGAAGGACAAGGCGGAGTGGGCCGAGGACACCGCCGCGTATTCGGCCGCCGGGGCAAACGGTCTGATCGGTGAGGTCCCGGTCCTGGGCACGGTGGGCGGTTCGATCATCGACGCGGTCGCATACGACTGGACCAAGGATGTCGTCGACGCGGCGGAGGCCCAGGGCAAGAAGGATGCGAGCGACAACTTCGCCGTGGGCATGGACGGCACCAACAAGATCATCGACAAGTGGGGCGAAGACAATGACATTTCGGGATCGGGAGCCTTCAAGTCGGCGAGGGACAACGCGCGCGACGGCCACGACGCCGGACGGAATGCTGCCCTCACGCACCTGTGATCCGAATGTCCGTCTCCCGCTCAAGGCATCTGCCGTGTTCGCCGCACTCGCCCTGACGGCGGTCGCCTGCACGTCGGAAACCCCCGAACCGCCGGTCAGCCAAGCCTGCGAGTACGGTCCCAGCACCAGCGAGGGCAAGCTCATCCGGCAGTTGCTCGATACGGACGAATACCGGACCAGGGTCGAGAAGAGCACCTCCGCCCTCGCGGAAGGGCTGAAGGAGGAGTTGCAGGCGCGCGAGGAGTCGGGACGCACCGAGTACCGGACGCCGATGTGCTCGTTCTCCCTGGAGCGCCCGAGGGGGGCCGGCAGCGACACCCTGAGCGTCGATTTCCACTGGACGACCCGGGAAGACCCGAAAGGCTCGGGCCGTCCCGCGAATACCCACACCTACTACAACGTCAACGGCCTCCACGGAGAGTCCGACGAAACGCTCTCCACGCTCCGCATGCAATGCGACCTGCCCGGCAAGCTGAGCAAGCCGTCCCAGCAGAGCCTGCTGGTCGCGGACGTCTCGAACACCGCCTACGTCGGCACCGCGGTGAGCCAGGAAGCAAGGGATCGCCAGATCCACTTCCTGTACCTCATGGCACGGCAGGCCACGGACGCCCTCGGCTGCGAGAACGAACCGCTGAAGAAGGACCCCGTCGTCAAGGGATACAAGACTCCCGAGGAGGCGGCTCAGGCCGGGCGGTAGGCCGTCAGGCCGCGAGTCGCACCTCGCCCTGGCGCGGGCCCGGCCGCGACGCGCCGCGCGTGGCAACGCTGTCCGTGCGCGCGACGCGGATCAGTTCGCGGTGGCTCAGGGCCAGGAGGTCCGCGAGGCGGAGGCCGAGGGCGTGGGCGGCTGCTGCCAGTACCTCGGACGACGGTTCCTTCAGGCCCCGTTCCAGCTCGGAGAGGTACGGCATCGAGATCCGCGCCGCTTCGGCGACGTCCTTCAGCGTGCGCTCCTGGGCCCGCCGCTCACGGCGCAGTACGTCGCCGACGACATGCCGCAGAAGCGGCTCCCGGGCGACCGGGCGCAGGGGGATGACGCGGGCGTGGTCCGACTCGTGGCTGCTCACCCTGCTCAGCCTAGGAGCACCGGGCCCGGCACGTCTGCGTGTGCGTTCCGCCTCCGGCGAAATCCCCTATCCGGGCGTCGCTTTCCGGACGCGGCTGAAAGACTCGCCGTCGTGACGACGAACGAACAGATGAACGAGCACGAGACGGGGCCCGGCCTGTCCATGGCGCGCGGCCCCTGGTTCGCGGCCAATGAAGTCCTGGCCTTCCTGCTGGAGTTGGCCGCCCTGTTCTGTCTGGGCTGGTGGGGCTTCGCCGTACCGGACGACACCGTCGCCCGCCTGCTGCTGGGGGTGGGAACGCCCGCGGCGGCCATCGTGCTGTGGGGTGCGTTCGCCGCCCCGCGTGCCCGGGTCCGCCTTCCTCTCGCGGGTGTCCTGCTGGTCAAGGCCGTGGTGCTCGGGGGCGGCGCGCTGGCGGTCCTCGGGCTGGGGCACCCTTCGGCGGCCCTCGCGTTCGCGGTGGTGCTGGTGGCGAACACCGGCCTGGCGGAGTTCTCCCGGCGCCGGCCGCTGCCCGCCGGACCCGACAACGCCGACGACCGGACAGATGTGCGAGATTGACCGGATGAACAAGCAAGGATCTCAACGCATCGCGCTGCGCCGCGCCCGCACCGAGGACGGGGCGGCGGTGGCGGAGGTCTATCTGCGGTCCTTCGACGCCGCGCTGCCGACCGTGCGCCGCGCCCATGACGACGACGGCGTACGGGCGTTCTTCCGCGATGTCGTCGTGGTGCACCACGAGACCTGGGTGGCCGACGAGGGCGGTGCCGTGGTCGGAATGATGGTGCTGGGAGAGAACCGGATCGAGCAGCTCTACCTGGCCCCCGACAGCCGGGGACACGGGATCGGCGACCGCTTCGTACAGCTGGCCAAGGAACGCAGCCCGCAGGGGCTGGAGTTGTGGACCTTCCAGGTCAACACCGCCGCGCACCGCTTCTACGAGCGGCACGGTTTCGTGGCGGCCGGGACGACGGACGGTTCGGACAACGAGGAGCGGGAACCGGACATCCGCTATGCGTGGAAGGGAGACGCGACAGCGGACGATCGGCCATGATGCCGTCATGAGCTCGCCACGGGGGAACAGCAGTAGTCAACTGCCCTACGAAAAACGGATGTTGCACGGGAAGCGAAGGTCCGGAATCCCTCCGGAAAACGGGGTCCACGGAGCGTTACGTCCCCCGCCGCGCATCCCCTCGGGCGCCGGTGACATGCGCCGGTATCTCGCGGTCGCGGTCGACTGCTATCTCTGTCTGCTGACGGCCGGGCTGCTGACCCGGCCCCACCTGGGCACGTCCGACGCGGGCCGGGCGCTCCCGCTGCTCCTCGGTATCGCGCTCGTGCTCTCGTTCGTCAATCAGGTGCTCCTGACCGTCGCGGTCCGGGCCAGCGCGGGCAAGCTGGTCATGGGGGTGCGGGTCGTCGGGATGCCCGGTGTCGGCCGGCCCGGCCTCGGCCGACTGGTACGGCGCTGGGTCCACGGACTGTGCTGGGTGCCGTTGCAGCCCTGGTTATGGCTGCGCTCCTCGTCCGGCCCCGCCCGGGACGGCGGCGACTGCCCGCTCCTCGCCAACGAGGACGGCGATCCGTACGAGACCCTGTCGGGCCTCCGCCAGGTGCGCCGCGCCGACCTGGCGGCCTACCGGGCGGCCCTCGCCGGGCGGGCGGTCTGAGACCGGACAGCCCGCCCGGCGAGAGAACACGCGGGTTCAGGCGGCGGCGTTCTCCGTCACCGTGACACGGCCCTTGCGGATGGTCGCGAGACGCGGCGCCTTGCGGGCCAGGGAACTGTCGTGGGTGACCATGATGAACGTCAGACCGTGCTCCTTCCACAGCCCGTCGAGCACCTCCATGATCTCGTCGCGCATGGACTCGTCGAGATTGCCGGTGGGCTCGTCGGCGAGCAGCACCTTGGGCCGCTTCACCAGCGCCCGCGCGATCGCGACGCGCTGCTGCTGACCACCGGACATCTCACCCGGCAGATGGGTGGGTCGGTCGCCGAGGCCCACGGATTCGAGCGCCTCGGCCGCCCGCTCCCGGCGGGACCTCGCACCGAGCCCCAGCGGCACGAGCGCCGTCTCGACGTTCTCCTGCGCGGTGAGCGTGGGGATCAGGTTGAAGCTCTGGAAGACGAAGCCGATGGACTCCGCCCGCACCTTGGTGAGCCGCGCCTCGGGCAGCTTGGCCAGGTCGACCCCGTCGAGCTCGATGCTGCCCTCGGTCGGCCGGTCCAGACCGCCGAGCATCTGGAGGAGGGTGGACTTGCCGCCGCCGGTCGGGCCCTGGATGACGAGCCTGCCGCCGTCCTCGATGGTCAGGTCGACCCCGTCGAGCGCGTTGACGGTGGTCTTGCCGCGCCGGTAGCGCTTGGTGACGCCCTTGAGCTGGTACACGTATGGACTCCTGCTGTACGTACGGAAGTTGGATTCGGGAGCCGGCGCTACTCGACGCGGCGCAGGGCGTCGGCCGGACGCAGCCGGGAGGCGCGCCAGCCGCCGAAGGCGCCCGCGATGAGTCCGCCCGCCACGGCCAGTCCGACGGCGATCAGGATGATGGAGAGGGAGACCGGCGCGGTCAGCGCGATGTCGAGGGTCCGGGAGGCCGTCTGACGGCCGGGTCCGCCGCCGCCCATCGGACCGCCGCCGCCCATGCCGCCGCCCGAGGAGCCGAGCTGGGCGGTGAGGGTGGGGCTGATGGCGGTCACGACGTATGCGCCGCCGAGCCCGACGGCGATACCGAGGACCCCGCCCATGAGGCCGTTGACGAGGGCCTCGCCGACCACCTGGCGGGTGACACGGCCGCTCTTCCAGCCGAGCGCCTTGAGGGTGCCGAACTCCCGTACGCGACGGCTGACCGCCGAGGACGTGAGCAGCCCCGCGACGAGGAACGCGGCGATCAGTACGGCGATCGAGAGCCATTTGCCGACGCTGGAAGCCAGGTCGGATGCGGTGGAGAGGGAGCCGGACACCGTGTCGGCGAGGTCCGCGGACGTGGTGACCGTGGTGCCGGAGATGTTCTTCTGGATGGCGGCCTTGACGGTGTCGATCTGCTGGGAGTCGGCGGCCTTCACATAGACGGTGGTGACCTTGTCCTTGGAGTCGGCCAGCGTCTGCGCCTGCTTCAGCGGTACGTAGACATTGGCGGCGGCGTCACCGCTGTCCGCCGTCGAGACGCCGATGATCGTGTACTTGGTGCCGGAGACCGTCACGGTCTTGTCGACCGCGAGCTTCTTCTCCTTGGCGTACGCGGCGTCGACGACCGCGACCTTCGCGTCCGTCTCGGCGGCCTGGAACGTACGGCCCGCGGTGATCTTGGAGGAGGTCAGCGGGCCGAGGTCCTGCTGGGTGACGTCGGTTCCGTACACGGTGAAGGAGTTGACGTCGAAGGAGGCTCCGCCGCCCTGGACCTCGCCCTGCGGCTGTCCCGTGCCACCGCCGGGTCCGGTCCTGCTGTCCTGCGGGGCTCCCTCCTCCTGCTTGAACTCGCCGCGCTTGAACTGCCCGTCGACCTTCATGACGGTGAGGCTCAGTCCGCCGACCGCGTCGGCGACGCCGCTCTGTCCCGCGACCTTGTCGACGGTGGTGGAGGCCAGGGTCTGGAAGCCCTGGACCATGACCCGGTCGGTGCTCTGGGTCGAGTCGTCGTCCTTGGCGTCGAACTCGAACCTCGGACGCTGCGCCGTGGCGCCCGGGGCTGCGGCGGCCTTGGTGACGGTCATGTCCGTGCCCAGGCCGTACAGCGATTCCAGGACCTTGTCCTGGGCTTTGGTCATGCCGGATGACACCGAGCTGACGATGATGACCAGCGCGATTCCCAGGGCGAGCCCCGAGGCGACGACCAGCGCCGCCTTTCTGCGGCGGCGCAGCTCGCGCCGGAGGTAGGTGAAGAACATGGCGCGACGTTATGGAGCGGGTGTGATGGGGAGTTAAGGCCGCGATGAGAGCCGCATGAGAACGCCGAAGGCGGCGGCACCGGGAGTTCCGGGTGCCGCCGCCTTCGTACGGGGGAATGGGGTCGAACCGTTGGATCAGGCCTCGGAGCCGGCCGTCCACTCGGCCCAGCTCATGTTCCAGCCGTTGAGTCCGTTGTCGGGCTTGATGGTCTTGTCCGGGGAGTTCTTGACGATGACCACGTCGCCGACCATGGAGTTGTTGAAGAACCAGGCGCCCGGTGCGTTCGGGTCGTCCGCACCCTTCACGTCGGCGAGGCCCACACAGCCGTGGCTGGTGTTGGCGCTGCCGAACATCGACTTGGCGCCCCAGTAGTTGCCGTGGATGAAGGTGCCCGAGGTGGACAGCCGCATGGCGTGCGGCACGTCCTTGATGTCGTACTCGCCCTTGCCGTCGTCGTCGGTGAAGCCGACGGTCGCACCGTCCATCCGGGTCTCCTTGAACTTCTCGGAGATCACCATCTCGCCGTTGTACGTCGGGTTGTCCGAGGAACCGGCGGAGATCGGGATGGTCTTGATGGTCTTGCCGTCCTGGGTGACGGTCATCGTCTTCGTCTGCACGTCGACCGTCGAGACCTGGTTGCGGCCGACCTTGAAGGTGACCGACTTCTGCTGCACACCGAAGACGCCGTCCGCGCCCTCGACGCCGTCGAGCTCCAGCTTCAGCGTGACGGTGGAACCGCCCTGCCAGTAGTCCTCGGGGCGCAGGTCGAGCCGCTGCGAGTTGAACCAGTGGCCGACGACCGGCTGGCCGCTGCTGGTCGTGACGGTGATGCCGTCCTGGACCGCCTTCTGGTTCGTGATCGCCTTGTTGAAGTTGATCGAGACCGGCATGCCGACGCCGACGGTGGAGCCGTCCTCGGGGGTGAAGTTCCCGATGAAGCTGTTGTCGGGCGAGACGGTGGTGAAGGAGCTGTTCTCGTGGGCCTCGCGGCCCTTGGCGTCGGTCGCCGTCGCATTGATCTTGTACGTGGTGGAGCGCTCGAGCTGGCCGTTGGGTACCCAGCTCATGCCGTCGGCGGCGAGGGTGCCCTCGACGCTCTGGCCGGCCGTCGTGGTCATGGTGACCTCGGTCAGCTTGCCCTTGGTGACGGTGACCTTGGCGTCCTTGTTGATGCTCGCGTTGGTGGCGCCGTTCTTCGGCGCGATCGTTATCTGCGCCTCCGAGGCTTCCTTCGCCGCGGCCTCGTCCACCTGTGCCTGCGACTTCTTCGAGCTCTCCGCAGTCGGCGAGGCGCTCTTGCCGCCATCGTCGCTACAGGCAGAGAGGACCAGTACGCCGCCGAGCAGTGCGGACGCGGCCATGAGGCCCCTGCGCCGCTTGCTGTCCGTCATCACACGCTTCTCCATCGTTGCCGATTCCCCAAAATCCCCGAACAGGGCTGCCGGACGGCATTACCCCGTCAATGTTCCAGAACACCCTTTACGGGTGGTCGGTTCCTCATCCGCCGAAGATGTGGGGAACACCACTCACCGACGCGGTGACGTCGGCGCCGGTTCCCGCCGCCGGACCATCAATAGGCGATCGGCATGCGACCGGCCCCGGTCCGCCGTCGGATGCGGGCCGGGGCCGGGGTGCTCACACCTCTGACCTACCGTTCCGCACCGGCGCGCTCGCCATAGCCCTTCCCATTGTCCTCGACCTCGACGCCCTCCTCGGCGCCCTCGAATCCGTAGTCGCTCCCGTCGTCGTCCTCGCCGCCGTCCCAGTCCTCGGACCAGTCCTCGGCGTCGGGGTCGTACTCGACCGTCTCACTGCTCCAGGACGCCTGGGCGAGCTCGATGCCCGGCACCTCGCTGACCAGGTCGAAAGGGTCGACAAGTGAAGCGAGGGCCTCCGCACCGTCTTCCCGGACAGTGGCCTCGGCATGCGTGCGCTCCTCGGCGGATCCGACCGCGGCGGGGTCGATGCCCGCTGCCGCGTACTCGGCGGCGATGCCCGCCAGGGCGCTGCCGGTCAGGGCTTCGGCGTCGGTGATCTCCAACACCATCTCCACGCGAAGCCGAACATACCTGGATGTCTCTGAAGTGGTCATACGCGGGAGCGTAAGGCTCCTGGAGTCCGCGGCTTTCCCACGACCCGCTGCTTTGCTTAGCATCGGCGCACGGGGCTAACTGATGGTTGTCGCAAGGGGATCGATTCTGTGTCCATCGCTCGTCGCACGCTGCTGACCACCACCGCCGCGGGCACCCTGCTCTGCGCTCTGTGGTTCGTCCCCTCCGCCAACGCGACCGGCGGGGGCCACGCCCCCGACGCCGCCTCCGCCGCCTCCGAACGAAGCCGGCCGGCCGCCCCTGCCAGGGAGACCGGCGCGGACACCTCACTCGCCGAGACCGGGGTGGGGGTCGACACCACCCCGTATCTGATC
Organism: Streptomyces sp. NPDC055749; assembly: GCF_053617235.1. Classification (NCBI taxonomy): domain Bacteria; kingdom Bacillati; phylum Actinomycetota; class Actinomycetes; order Kitasatosporales; family Streptomycetaceae; genus Streptomyces; species Streptomyces sp. NPDC055749. Next base: position 16,377 of record NZ_JBSHFH010000011.1, read on the forward strand.
GGCGGTACGGCGTTCCTGCTGATCGGCGCGGGTTTCGTCACCTACTCGGCCCGGACGGGCCCGGTCAGGGGTCCGTCCGGGCCGCTGGGTTCCTAGGCGAGCGGGCCGGTCACCGGCTCCACGGCCGCGACCAGCTTCCCTTCGCGTACGAAGAGGTCGGCGCCGGCCAGGTCGGGGGCGAGGAACCGGTCCGGCCCCGGGCCCTCGACTCCGGCCGCGCGCAGCGCCTCGATCGCGGCCAGCGAGGCGGGCGCGGGGGTCAGCCCCTGGGCGGCGCGCAGCTCGACGGCGCGGGTCGCCGCGTACATCTCGACGGCGACGATCCTGGCCAGGTTGGCGACCGCGGTACGGAGCTTGCGCGCCGCCGACCAGCCCATGGAGACGTGGTCCTCCTGCATCGCGGAGGACGGGATCGAGTCGGCGGACGCGGGGACCGCGAGCCGCTTCATCTCGCTGACGAGGGCGGCCTGCGTGTACTGGGCGATCATCAGGCCGGAGTCGACCCCGGCGTCGTCGGCCAGGAACGCCGGCAGTCCGTGCGAACGGTTCTTGTCCAGGAGCCGGTCGGTGCGGCGCTCGGAGATCGAGCCGAGGTCGGCGGCGACGATCGCCAGGAAGTCGAGTACGTACGCGACGGGGGCACCGTGGAAGTTCCCGTTTGACTCGACCCGGCCGTCCGGAAGTACGACGGGGTTGTCGACGGCGGCGGCCAGCTCGCGCTCGGCGACCACGGCGGCGTACGCGAGGGTGTCGCGTCCCGCGCCGTTGACCTGGGGCGCGCAGCGCACGGAGTAGGCGTCCTGCACGCGGGGCGCGTCGCCTGTGTTCTCGGCGTGCCGCCCCGTGAGGCCCGAGCCCGCGAGGACCCGCAGCATGTTGTCGGCGCTGGCGCCCTGGCCGGGGTGCGGGCGGATGGCGTGCAGTTCCGGGGCGAGGACCTTGTCCGTGCCGAGCAGCGCCTCCAGGGAGAGGGCGGCGGTGATGTCGGCCGAGGTGTAGAGGTTCTTCAGGTCGGCCAGGGCCATCACGAGCATGCCGAGCATGCCGTCGGTGCCGTTCAGAAGGGCCAGGCCCTCCTTCTCGCGCAGTTCGACGGGGGTGATGCCGTGGGCGGCGAGGAGCTCGCCCGCGGGGCGCACGGCGCCGTCGGGGCCCTCCGCGTCGCCCTCGCCCATCAGGGTAAGGGCGCAGTGGGAGAGCGGGGCGAGGTCGCCGGAGCAGCCGAGCGAGCCGTACTCGTGGACGACGGGGGTGATGCCCGCGTTCAGGACGTCGGCCATGGTCTGCGCGACCTCGGGGCGTACGCCGGTGTGGCCGGAGGCCACCGTCTTGAGCCGCAGGAACATCAGGGCGCGGACGACCTCGCGCTCGACGCGGGGGCCCATGCCCGCGGCGTGCGAGCGCACGATGTTGCGCTGGAGCTGGGCCCGGAGGTCGGGGCTGATGTGGCGGCTGGCGAGGGCTCCGAAGCCGGTGGAGACCCCGTAGACCGGTTCGGGCTTCGCGGCGAGCGCGTCCACGATCCGGCGGGCGGCGGCCAGGGCCTCCACGGCATCTGCGGAGAGTTCGACGCGTGCGCCCGCGCGGGCCACGGCGATGACGTCCTCGGCGGTGGTACCGGACGTCCCCACCACGACTGTATGCATATCCATATTCAGAAGCCTACGGACTGAATCCCTTCATGTCACTAGGGAAGGCCCCCAGTGACAGTCACGAGCGGTTATTCGGTTCACCCCTTACCGCCCCCATGCTCAGGGACGGTTGCCGCGCAGCCTGCGCCGGTCGTGCGCCGACTTCGGCGGGGAGTCGGCGAGCCGGATCACCTCGCCGTCGCGCCCGGCCACCACCGGCCTCGCGGAGCGTGCCGCCTTCGCCCGGTACTGGGCCGCGTCCGCCAGCCGGAAGAGCCTGCGCGCCGAGCGCACCGGTCCGATGGGGTCACCGGTCGAAGCGACCCCGCAGGCGACCCCGTCGCCGAGTTCGAGCACGGACGCCCGCTCGCAGAGCTCCGTGGCCACCCGGACGACGTCGTCCGCCTCGGGCCCGAGCGTCAGCAGGCAGAACTCGTCACCGCCCAGGCGTGCGGCCAGAGCGCCGGGCAGCATCGCCCCGCACAGGGACAGCACTGAGCCGAAACGTTCCAGCAGACGGTCGCCGACGGCGTGCCCGTGCGTGTCGTTGACCGCCTTCAGACCGTTCAGATCGCAGACGACCAGGCTGACCACGGTGCCGTCGGCCCGGTGCCGCTCCACCGCCTCGTCGAGCCGGATATCGACGGCACGACGGTTGGCGAGGCCGGTCAGCGGGTCACTGAAGGCCAGCTTGCGGACCTCCTCCAGCCGTTCGGTCTGGGCGATCCCGGCCGCGACGACGGCGGCCAGCACGGTCGCGAAGTCGGCGTCGTCCCGGCCGAAAACCGGCCGCCCCGCCGACCGCGCCACGTACAGCTCGCCCCAGGCCCGCCCGTGCAGCACGATCGGCGCCACCACGCAGCAGCCGCGCCCGCGCCGGCGAAGCGCGGCCACCCGCTGGTGGCAGAACGGCCGCGCACCCCGCGCCGGAGCGCCTTCGGCCGTGGTGCCTTCGGTGGTCTCCACCCAGGCGTCCGGCTCACCGCCCCCCGCCCAGCGCTCATGGAGGAACTCGGTGATCTCCGGGAACTGGTGTACGGGATACGCCTCCTCCTCGGGGAACTCCTCCTCCCCGTCGGCCCGTTCGCCCGCGTTCACCAGCACCCGCAGCCGCCCCTGATCGCGCTCCCACACGGAGAGCGCGGCGAAACTGCCGTCCAGTGCCTCGCACGCCCTCAGTGCCGCCGCACGCCACGACTCCCGCGGCGTGTACGCCGCGGCCATCGACTGCGCAAGCGAAACCACGGCCCGTAGCCGTGCATCATCACCACCCATCGCTACAGCTTATGTAGATTTGTGGTGATTTGATCAGCTTGAGCCTTGAATGATCTTCGGTGCGCCCCCAGGAAGCGGCCCACCGTCACTCAAAGTCACCGACAGCCCGGCGACCGCCGCTCACTCGCCGGGCCAGTTCGGCTTCCGCTTCTCGTTGAACGCGGCCACACCCTCCGCGCGGTCCCCGGAGAAGGCCACCGACCGCCAGGCCGAGTCCTCCACCTCCAGGCCCGCCCGCAGATCCAGCCCGTGCCCCAGTCGCAGCGCACGCTTGGCCGCGCGCAGCCCCACCGGGGAGTTGGCGGCGATCCGCCCGCCGAGCGCCAGCGCCTCGTCCCGGTCCCGCCCCGCCTCGACCAGCTCGTCGACGAGCCCCAGCTCGCGCGCCTCGGCCGCCTCCACCCGCCGTGCGGTGAAGACCAGCTCGGCGGCGCGGGCAGCGCCGACGCGGCGGGGCAGCAGCTGCGTACCGCCGCCGCCCGGAATGACACCGACGGACACCTCGGGCAGGCCGACGACGGCCGTGCGGTCGGCCACGATCAGATCGCAGGCGAGCGCCAGCTCGAAGCCGCCGCCGAGCGCGAAGCCGTGCACCGCGGCGATCGTCGGCATCGGCAGTTCGAGTACGCCGGTGTAGGCGGCGCGGGCGGTGGGCCGCTGCCGCACCAGCTCGGCGTCGGTGAAGGAGTTGCGCTCCTTGAGGTCCGCGCCCACGCAGAAGGCCCGCTCGTGACTGGAGGTCAGCACGGTAACCCGTACCCCGCTGTCCGCGCCGAGCGCCGCGCAGGCGTCCCCGATCGAACGGGCCATGTCCGTGGACACGGCGTTCATCGCCTTGGGCCGGTCGAGCACCAGCTCGGCCACGTGTTCCTGGCCCGCATGGCGCCGCACGACGACGAATTCCCCGAACCGCTGCTCGGACGTGACGGTCATGGCTGCACCCCTCCGGTAAACGAGCTCGACAGTTAACGAGCGTTACCGGGGGATCCTAGAGCGCGTCCGGGCAAGGGCGAAGGGGAGCAGGCGCATCCGTCAGAACGGGGAACGTCAGAACGGCGAACGTCAGGACGAGGAACCCGCCGTGCCGCGCCGCGCCAGCAGCCAGGGCTCCACGACCCCGAGCCCACGCACCGGCCGCTGCCACATCGGCTGGAGACCGAAGCGGTAGCGCGGCGGGGCCGGCTCCTCGGACTCGCGGCCCTCCTTCTCGGCCAGCCGCACCCGCTCGGCGGCAGCCGCCGCCTCCTCGGCCGCCTGCGCCTCGGATTCCGGGGCGTCACCGGTCCGCGTGAGCTCCTTGGCGAGCGCCCCGTCGACCAGAACGGCGTCCTTCGGCGCTATCGAGGTGAGCCGGCTGGCGAGATTCACCGTGGTCCCGAAGACATCGCCCATCCGGGTGGTGACCGTGCCGAAGGCGATGCCGACGCGCAGCGAGGGCATGGTCTCGTTCTGGGCCATCGCCTCGACCAGCCGAAGCGCTATCTCGGCAGCCGTGCCCGCGTCGTCGGCGGCGAAGAGCACTTCGTCGCCGAGTGTCTTGATGAGCCGCCCGCCGTGGGCGGCGACCAGGTCGGCGGCGGTCGTCTCGAACGACTCGACCAGCTCGCCGAGCGCCTCCTCCTCCAGCCGCCGGGTCAGCCGGGTGAAGCCGACCAGGTCCGCGAAGCCGACGGCCAGCCGGCGGTCGACCATCTCCTCGTCGTCGGCGGCCTGCACGACCCGGCCCGTCGCGGCGGCGAGCTGCCGCCGCCACACGTACACGAGGAACTCCTCCAGCTCGGGCAGGAGCAGCTCGACCAGCGGATACGTGACTTCGGTACGGGTCATGCCGGGCTCGGGGGGCTCGGTGAGACCCTCCAGGAAGGAATCGATCTGCCATTCCGCCAGCCGGGCGGTGGTCTGCCCGGTGGAGCGCGCCACCTGGATCGCCATCGGCTCGCTGAGCAGCCCCGCCTCGACGAGTCCCGCGAGGCGGCGCAGGGCCAGCACGTCGGCCTCGGTGAGCGCCTTGGCCTGTCCGATGTCGGCGAATCCCATGGCGCGCCAGAACCGGGACGCCAGGTCCATGGATACGCCCGCGGTACGGGCCGCCTGGAACGGCGTGTAGCGGCGGTCGGCCCCCAGGATCAGCTGTTCCAGCCGGATCGCGAGCGGGTCGTCGGTCGGCTCCGCCGTGTGATCGACTTCGTGATGCGGTGTCGCGTGGACCGAGGAGTCCGACGGGGGCTCCTCGCCCGCGCCGGACGTCGTGTCGTCGACGGTCACCAGCCGCCTCCTGCCCGTTCCCTGCGCACTGCCCTGCCGATCTGTCGCTGGATCGCCTCAACGATACGGCAGGTGTGCCCTACCTCACGTCGGTAGGGCCGTGACCACGAAATGTTCACCGAGGTCCGTCCGGTGGCCGTTTGTCCTCACTCGCCCGACGGGCTCGAAAAGAGGTGCACGATGTCGCCCGCCGACACCGGCTCCTGGAGCCCGTCGCCGGTGGACAGGACGAGACGTCCGTCCCCGTCGATCGCGACGGCCTCCCCGACGACGGAACGGTCGCCGGGCAGCTCCGCCCGTACGGTCCGGTCCAGCGTCGCGCAGCCCGCCGCGTACGCCGTCTGGAGCCCGCTCGCCGCGGCGTCGCCGTTCGCCGCGCGCCACTTCACGTACCAGTCCTCCAGGCTTCGCAGGACCGCCCGCAGCAGCGTCTCCCGGTCGGTGGAGACCGCCCCGGCCAGGGCGAGCGAACCGGCCGCGGGGACGGGCAGCTCGTCCGCGCGCAGCGAGACGTTGAGCCCGATACCGATGACGACGCCCTCCCCCGCGCGCTCGGCGAGGATGCCGCCGGCCTTGCGTTCCGCGCCTTCGACCGGGACCAGCAGGTCGTTGGGCCATTTCAGTGCCGTGTCCACGCCCGCCGACTGCGCGAGGGCGGTCGCCGTCGCGACTCCGGCGAGCAGGGGCAGCCATCCCCAGCGGTGCACGGGCACGTCGCCGGGGGTCAGATAGACGGAGAAGAACAGTCCCGATCGCGGCGGCGCCGTCCAGGTCCGGTCGAGCCTGCCGCGCCCCGCGGTCTGCTCCTCGGCGACCAGCACGGTCCCCTCGGCCAGTCCGTCCGCGCGCGCGGCGAGATCGGAGTTGGTCGAGCCGGTCGTCTCCACCACGTCGACCGAGCTCCACAGCGAGTCCGGCCGGAGCAGTCCGCGGCGCAGCGCGGCGACGTTCAGGGGCGGCCGGTCCAGGTCCGACCAGCGGTTGTGTGACGCATCGGAGGGAGTCATGCAAGCCACCCTAGGTGTGGGGAACGACGCACTGCCGAACGGTAGCCGCGCCGATACGCTACGAGTCAGTAGCTGCCCGGCCGTCGAGCCGTGGCCTGTCGACCTCGCGTCCCCCACGCAGTCGCACGTCCCGGCCGAGCACCGCTGCTGAACGTTCTAGCCGTCCCCGTGACCAGGCAGGGAGCCGCCACCCGATGTCCGAGCCGCAGAGCGACATCCACACCACCGCGGGCAAGATCGCGGACCTGCAGCGCCGTATCGACGAAGCCACGCACGCGGGCTCCGCACGCGCCGTTGAGAAGCAGCACGCCAAGGGCAAGCTGACCGCCCGTGAGCGGATCGACCTCCTCCTCGACGAGGGCTCCTTCGTCGAGCTCGACGAGTTCGCCCGCCACCGGTCCACCAACTTCGGCATCGAGAAGAACCGCCCGTACGGAGACGGGGTCGTCACCGGCTACGGCACGGTCGACGGCCGGCCCGTATGCCTGTACTCACAGGATTTCACGATCTTCGGCGGCTCGCTCGGCGAGGTCTACGGCGAGAAAATCGTCAAGGTGATGGACTTCGCGATGAAGACCGGCTGCCCGGTCATCGGCATCAACGACGGTGGTGGCGCCCGCATTCAGGAGGGCGTGGCCGCTCTCGGTCTGTTCGCGGAGATCTTCCGCCGCAACGTGCACGCCTCCGGTGTGATCCCGCAGATCTCGCTGATCGTCGGACCGTGCGCGGGCGGTGCGGTGTACTCCCCCGCCATCACCGACTTCACGGTCATGGTCGACCAGACCTCGCACATGTTCATCACCGGTCCCGACGTCATCAAGACCGTCACGGGCGAGGACGTCGGCTTCGAGGAACTGGGCGGCGCCCGCACGCACAACACCACCTCCGGTGTGGCGCACCACATGGCGGGTGACGAGAAGGACGCCATCGAGTACGTCAAGTCCCTGCTGTCCTACCTCCCTTCCAACAACCTCTCCGAGGCGCCCGCGTTCCCGGAGGAGGCGGACCTGGAGGCGACGGACGAGGACCGCGAGCTCGACACGCTCATCCCGGACTCCGCGAACCAGCCCTACGACATGCACACCGCGATCGAGCACGTGCTGGACGAGGGCGAGTTCCTGGAGACCCAGGCCCTGTTCGCGCCGAACATCATCACCGGCTTCGGCCGCGTCGAGGGTCACCCGGTCGGAATCGTCGCCAACCAGCCGATGCAGTTCGCCGGTTGCCTGGACATCAACGCGAGCGAGAAGGCCGCGCGCTTCGTGCGGACCTGCGACGCGTTCAACGTCCCCGTGCTGACCTTCGTCGACGTCCCCGGCTTCCTGCCGGGTGTCGACCAGGAGTACGGCGGGATCATCCGCCGCGGCGCCAAGCTGATCTACGCCTACGCCGAGGCGACCGTTCCGCTGATCACGGTCATCACCCGCAAGGCGTTCGGCGGCGCGTACGACGTCATGGGCTCCAAGCACCTGGGCGCCGACCTCAACCTGGCCTGGCCGACCGCTCAGATCGCGGTCATGGGCGCCCAGGGAGCGGTGAACATCCTGCACCGCCGCACCATCGCGGCTGCCGAGGACCAGGAAGCGACCCGCGCGGAACTGATCGCCGACTACGAGGACGCGCTCCTCAACCCGTACGTCGCGGCCGAGCGCGGCTACGTCGACGCGGTGATCATGCCCTCCGACACCCGCGCCCACATCGTCAAGGGCCTGCGCCAGCTCCGTACCAAGCGGGAATCCCTTCCCCCGAAGAAGCACGGCAACATCCCCCTCTAGAGAGGACCCAGGCCATGATCAAGGTCGTACGGGGCAATCCGACCCCGGAGGAGCTGGCCGCCGCACTCGCGGTGGTCCAGGCGCGCGCCGCGGCCACCGCCGCACTGCCGTCCGGCGCGCCGGTACCGCCCGAGCAGTGGTCCGACCCGGGCCGCATCGCGCGCCGCGGCGCTCTCCGGCCGGGCCCGCGCTCCTGGGCGCGGACGTACTGGCCCGTCTGAGCACGCGCGCACCGAGGGCCCTCGCGTACTGCTGTGACGGCTGAGTACCCGTACTCAGGCGTCACAGCAGTCACCGCAGCAGGATCGTTTCCATGCTGTGGTCCGATCCCGAGAACAAACCGCCGAAAGAGCTCCGCGAAGCCCAGGCGATGCTGCGCCGCGCGGGTCTGCTGCTGGCGCTCGCCATGGTGATCGCCATGTTCGTCCTCGGTATCCGCTGAGCACGCGGGCCCCGCGCCCTTCTACGATGGCCGCTATGACTGATCAGCGCCGCCTCGTCCTCGCCTCCGCGTCTCCCGCCCGCCTCGGCCTCCTGCGCCAGGCCGGTTTCGCCCCCGAGGTGATCGTCAGCGGTGTGGACGAGGACGCGCTGTCCGCGCCCACGCCCGGCGAGCTGGCGCTCGTCCTGGCCGAGGCCAAGGCCGCGGCGGTCGCGGCCCGCCCGGAGGCGGCCGGCGCACTGGTGATCGGCTGCGACTCGGTGCTCGAACTGGACGGTGAGGCGCTGGGCAAGCCCGCCGACAGCGAGGAGGCCACCGCCCGCTGGAAGTCCATGCGCGGCCGGGCCGGTGTGCTGCAGACCGGGCACAGCGTGATCGACACCGCGACCGGCCGTACGGCCTCCGTGACGGCGTCCACCGTCGTACGGTTCGGCGAGCCGACCGACGCCGAGATCGCCGCCTACGTCGCCTCCGGCGAACCGCTCCATGTGGCGGGCGCGTTCACACTGGACGGCCGCTCGGCGCCGTTCGTCGACTCCATCGAGGGCGACCACGGCAACGTCATCGGGCTCTCGCTGCCGACGCTGCGCCGCCTGCTCGGCGAACTGGGCTTCTCCGTCACCGACTTGTGGGTCTGAGACGCCGCCTGGCTCAGACGGGCGCCGGAGCTCCCGCTTCGGCGCCGTCACCCTCCATGGCGTCCTCCCGGCCGTACCCCAGCAGTGTCAGCACGAGCAGGGCGAGCACGGCCATCATCACGGCGAACGCGGACCAGCCGACCAGGCCCACCGTGAGGGCGCCCAGCACCCCGTGCACGACGGCGCAGCCGATCAGGGCGATCCGCCCGGCGCGGCCCGGCGCCCGGTCGCGGACTCCGGCCACCAGCGCGACGAGACCGCAGAGCACCAGCAGGAGGCCGGAGCCCCAGCCCAGCACCCACGTGCCCGTGGACATGGCCCCGGGGTCCATTCCGGCGAGGGACATCTGCTGGTTGTCGACGACCGTCGCGAGTACGGCGTTGATGAGCACGATCCCCACGGCTTCCCCGAACAGCACGACCCCGGTCACCACGGCCACCGGTCTGCGTATCACCGCGCCCACCCCCTGTTACCTGCAGTACCTGCGATATCGCGGACCCTACTAACGGGTAATGGTTGGGACAAGAGGTCTGGCGGAGGTTTGGCGGCCCTCGCGCGACCGCAAAGAAACGCCCGGCCGTTGGTAGGGACCCCACAAAGAAACACCTGGGGTCGTTGACCTAACGAACAGAGACCTGGACCACACCTCGTGGCTACTGTGCGGTTAAGGAACCCGGCGTAACGTGGTGCGACAAGGGATTTCACGACTCCAGCAACCCTCGAATCACACTCCGTGTGGGCAAGCTCACCAGTGGGGACGGGTCGTACGGCCGTGTCGGTAGTCCCTAAACTCAGCTTGTTTTTCAAGGAGGGAGTCATCGTGCGCAAGGTGCTCATCGCCAACCGTGGCGAAATCGCTGTCCGCGTTGCTCGGGCTTGCCGGGATGCCGGAATCGCGAGCGTAGCCGTCTACGCCGATCCGGACCGGGACGCTCTGCATGTCCGCGCGGCCGACGAGGCGTTCGCTCTGGGCGGTGACACCCCGGCCGCCAGCTATCTGGACATGGCCAAGGTGCTCCAGGCTGCCAAGGACTCCGGGGCGGACGCGATCCACCCGGGTTACGGCTTCCTGTCGGAGAACGCCGAGTTCGCCCAGGCCGTGCTCGACGCCGGTCTGACCTGGATCGGCCCGCCGCCGCAGGCCATCCGTGACCTCGGCGACAAGGTCGCCGCTCGCCACATCGCCCAGCGCGCCGGTGCGCCGCTGGTGGCCGGCACGCCCGACCCGGTCACCGGCTCGGACGAGGTCGTCGCCTTCGCCCGCGAGAACGGCCTGCCGATCGCGATCAAGGCCGCCTTCGGCGGTGGCGGGCGTGGCCTGAAGGTCGCCCGCACCCTCGAAGAGGTCCCGGAGCTGTACGACTCCGCGGTCCGCGAGGCCGTCGCCGCCTTCGGGCGCGGCGAGTGCTTCGTCGAGCGCTACCTCGACAAGCCGCGCCACGTCGAGACCCAGTGCCTGGCCGACACCCACGGCAACGTGGTCGTCGTCTCCACCCGTGACTGCTCGCTCCAGCGCCGCCACCAGAAGCTGGTGGAGGAGGCCCCCGCGCCGTTCCTGAGCGAGGCGCAGAACGCCGAGCTGTACGCCGCGTCGAAGGCCATCCTCAAGGAGGCCGGTTACGTCGGCGCGGGCACCGTCGAGTTCCTCGTCGGCACCGACGGCACGATCTCCTTCCTGGAGGTCAACACCCGACTCCAGGTCGAGCACCCGGTCACCGAGGAGGTCACCGGCATCGACCTCGTACGCGAGATGTTCCGTATCGCCGACGGCGAGGAGCTCGGTTACGGCGACCCCGCCGTGCGCGGGCACTCCTTCGAGTTCCGGATCAACGGCGAGGACCCGGGCCGCGGCTTCCTGCCCGCCCCGGGCACCGTGACCACCTTCAACGCGCCCTCGGGTCCGGGCGTGCGCCTGGACGCGGGCGTGGAGTCCGGCAGCGTCATCGGCCCCGCCTGGGACTCGCTGCTGGCGAAGCTGATCGTGACCGGTGCGACGCGTGCGCAGGCGCTCCAGCGGGCCGCTCGCGCGCTGGCGGAGTTCAAGGTCGAGGGCATGGCCACGGCCATCCCCTTCCACCAGGCCGTCGTGGTCGACCCCGCCTTCACCGCCGACCCGTTCCGGGTCCACACGCGGTGGATCGAGACGGAGTTCGTCAACGAGATCAAGCCCTTCGCTCCCGCAGGCGCGGACGCGGAGGACGAGGACGGCAGCCGCGAGACGATCGTCGTCGAGGTCGGCGGCAAGCGCCTTGAAGTCTCGCTGCCCGTCTCGCTCGGTATGAGCCTGGCCCGTACGGGCCTGGCGGCCGGTGCGAAGCCCAAGCGCCGCGCGGCGAAGAAGGCCGGCTCCGCGGCCTCCGGCGACACGCTCGCCTCGCCGATGCAGGGCACGATCGTCAAGGTCGCGGTCGAGGAGGGCCAGGAGGTCAAGGAGGGCGACCTCGTCGTCGTCCTGGAGGCCATGAAGATGGAGCAGCCTCTCAACGCCCACCGCTCCGGCACCGTCAAGGGCCTGGCCGCCGAGGTCGGCGGCTCGGTCTCCTCCGGCGCCATGATCTGCGAGATCAAGGACTGAACCCTCCTTCCGAGGGCCCCGCAGGAGTCGTGCGACTCCTGCGGGGCCCTCCGGCGTTCACGGAGTGGGTGGCATCCTGGACCCGTGGGCGTACGCACACAGGGGTGTACGGCCGGGAGATGCGGAGGACTGCGCGATGGCGACGAGCACGGCACAGACGCCGGCACAGAGCCCGGGACGGCCGATGCGCGCCGACGCGCGCCGCAACTACGACCGGCTGCTGGGCGAGGCCCGCACCTCCTTCGCGGAGCACGGCACCGATGCCTCGCTGGAGGACATCGCGCGCCACGCGGGGGTGGGCATCGGCACGCTGTACCGGCACTTCCCGAACCGCCAGGCCCTGATGAACGCGGTCTTCCAGGAGGCCCTGACCGCGCTGCTCACCCGCTCCCGCGAGCTGGCGGAGGCGGAGCACCCGTGCCGGGCTCTCGTGGAGTGGCTGGGCGCGATCGTCACGCACGCGGGTGAGTACCGGGGGGTGGCCCAGGCGCTCATGTCGGCTTCGCGGGACGAGACTTCGGCCCTGGCGCAGTGCAATGTGCCGTTGCGTCAGGCGGGCGCACGCCTGCTCGCCCGGGCGCAGGAGAGCGGCGCCGTGCGGGCGGACGTGTCGATCGACGACCTGATGCAGCTGACGAATGCCATCGCGCTGGCCGCCGAGCAGTCCCCCGACGACCCCGGCCTCGCGGACCGTCTGCTGACGCTGACACTCCGGGGGCTGAAGGGCCCGGACAGGCCCTAGGGCCCGTCGGGTTCAGGCCCTAGCGGCGTCGCAGATCGGCCACCCGGGCCCGGTCCCCCGACCCCTGGTCGGCGAGCGCCGCTGCGCTCCGCAACTGCTGGCCCAGGGCCCCGGAACCGCCCGCCTGTGTACGGCGCTGTCCCGGCAGCGGCATGTCGCGTCTGGCCTGGCGGCCGGGCGGGACCCCGTCCCCGGGGCCGGACGACTCCGCGTCGGGACCGGCGATCGTGATCTCCACGCCCTGGTCGGCCAGGGCCTGGAGCTCGGTCGCGGCCCGCTCGTCGTGGACCGGCGGTTCGTCCGTGACGAGCCGGGTGATGAGGTCGGTGGGCACCGTCTGGAACATGGTGTCGGAGCCGAGCTTGGTGTGGTCCGCGAGGACCACCACCTCGGCGGCCGCCTGCACCAGCGCCCGGTCCACGCTCGCCGAGAGCATGTTGGACGTGGAAAGACCGCGTTCCGCGGTGAGGCCGCTCCCGGAGAGGAACGCCCGCGAGACCCGCAGCCCCTGGAGGGACTGTTCGGCCCCGCTGCCCACGAGCGCGTAGTTGCTCCCGCGCAGCGTGCCGCCGGTCATCACCACTTCGACCCGGTTGGCATGCGCCAACGCCTGGGCTACCAGCAGTGAGTTGGTGACGACGGTCAGACCGGGAACCCGCGCGAGCCGGCGGGCCAGCTCCTGCGTGGTCGTTCCGGCGCCGACCACGATGGCCTCGCCCTCACCGACCAGTCCGGCGGCCAGGTCGGCGATGGCCGTCTTCTCCGCGGTGGAGAGATGGGATTTTTGCGGAAAGCCGGACTCCCGCGTGAAGCCGCCCGGCAAAACCGCACCGCCGTGCCGGCGGTCGAGGAGTCCTTCTGCCTCCAGTGCCCGCACGTCCCGCCGTACGGTCACTTCGGAGGTCTGGACGACGCGGGCGAGCTCACGGAGCGATACCGCCCCGTTGGCGCGCACCATTTCGAGGATCAACTGACGACGTTCTGCAGCGAACACGAAACTGACAGTAACCTGGCCGTCTGTTGGTTTTCAGCAGTTTGCGCCGAATAACAGAAGTTGCACATGAATGGGGCCGCCAAGTGGTATAGGCGGCCCCGTTGTTGTGACGGAGTCGGAAGGACCCGGGCGGGAGCGGTCACAAACGCTCCGCCGCCCCGTCCGGGTTGCCGGGGGTTGCCGGGGAATGCCGGGCTTCCGGCGGGTCCTACGACTCGCCCGTGAGCTTCCGGGTGTGCAACTGCCGGGCCACTTCCGCGATCGATCCGGACAGCGACGGGTACACGGTGAAAGCGTTTGCGATCTGTTCCACCGTCAGGTTGTTGTCGACCGCGATCGAGATCGGGTGGATCAGCTCGCTGGCGCGCGGGGCGACGACACAGCCGCCCACCACGATGCCGGTGCCGGGCCGGCAGAAGATCTTGACGAAGCCGTCCCGGATGCCCTGCATCTTGGCGCGCGGGTTGCGCAGCAGCGGCAGCTTCACGACCCGGGCGTCGATCTTGCCCGCGTCGACATCGGCCTGGCTGTAGCCGACCGTCGCGATCTCGGGGTCGGTGAACACGTTCGACGAGACCGTCTTGAGGTTCAGCGGGGCCACCGCGTCACCGAGGAAGTGGTACATCGCGATCCGGCCCTGCATCGCGGCGACCGAGGCCAGCGCGAAGATCCCGGTGACGTCACCGGCCGCGTACACGCCGGGGGCGCTGGTGCGGGAGACCCGGTCGGTCAGGATGTGGCCCGACTCCTTGAGCCTGACCCCGGCCTCCTCCAGGCCCATGCCCGCGGTGTTCGGGATCGCGCCGACCGCCATCAGGCAGTGCGAGCCGGAGATGACACGGCCGTCGGCGAGGGTGACCTCGACCCGGTCGCCCACGCGCTTGGCGGACTGGGCGCGGGAGCGCGCCATGACGTTCATGCCGCGGCGGCGGAAGACGTCCTCCAGGACCGCGGCGGCGTCCGGGTCCTCGCCGGGCAGCACGCGGTCGCGCGAGGAGACGAGCGTGACGCGCGAGCCGAGCGCCTGGTAGGCGCCGGCGAACTCCGCGCCTGTGACACCGGAGCCGACGACGATGAGCTCGTCGGGGAGCTCGTCGAGGTCGTAGACCTGGGTCCAGTTCAGGATGCGCTCGCCGTCGGGGAGCGCGTCCGGGATCTCCCGGGGGTGTCCGCCGGTCGCGACCAGCACGGCGTCGGCGGTCAGCGACTCCTCCGTACCGTCGGCGGCGGTGACGACGACCTGGCGGGAGCCGTCAGCGGCCTGGAGGCCCTCCAGCCGGCCGCGTCCGCGCATCACGCGGGCTCCCGCGCGGGTGACGGACGCGGTGATGTCGTGGGACTGGGCCAGTGCGAGGCGCTTGACTCGTCGGTTGACCTTGCCGAGGTCGACGCCGACCACACGCGCCGCCTGCTCCATATGGGGCGTGTCGTCCGCGACGATGATGCCCAACTCCTCGTACGAAGAGTCGAAGGTGGTCATCACCTCTGCCGTCGCGATCAGGGTCTTGGAGGGCACGCAGTCGGTGAGTACCGACGCGCCGCCGAGGCCGTCGCAGTCGACGACGGTCACCTCCGCGCCGAGCTGGGCGCCCACCAGTGCTGCCTCGTAGCCGCCGGGGCCGCCGCCGATGATCACGATCCGGGTCACGAAAAGTCCGCCTCGCGTGGTGTCATCCCGCGGCCGTATGCCGCCGCGGCCGGGGTCCGGGGGATGAGCCCGGGGAATGCAGTACGTACGCCATTGTCCCGCACGCGCCAAAGTGCTTCGCCCCGGGGCCCTCCATACGTGGGCGGGGCCCGCCGGGGCAGGCCCGCGTCCGGCACGGACGGGGCTTTCCGGCGGGGCCCCGCACACGGGAACCGGCACTCCCGCGGCCACCTCCCGTACCCTCGACCACATGTCGCTCTACGCCGCGTACGCCGGCAACCTCGACGCGCGGCTGATGACGCGCCGCGCTCCGCATTCCCCGCTGCGCGGCACCGGCTGGCTGAACGGCTGGCGGCTGACGTTCGGCGGGGAGCAGATGGGCTGGGAGGGCGCGCTGGCCACGGTGGTCGAGGCGCCCCGCTCCCAGGTCTTCGTCGCGCTGTACGACATCGCGCCGATGGACGAGGACTCCATGGACCGCTGGGAAGGCGTCGGTCTCGACATCTACCGGCGGATGCGCGTGCGCGTGCACACCCTGGACGGCGAGGAGCCGGCCTGGATGTATGTGCTGAACGGGTACGAGGGCGGGCTGCCGTCCGCCCGCTACCTGGGCGAGGTGGCGGACGCCGCGGAGTCCGCGGGAGCCCCGCACGACTACGTGATGGAACTGCGCAAGCGCCCCTGCTGAGCGCCTCCCGCGCCTCACTCCTGTACGAACGTACGAACAGGTCCCGCCGGCTTCTGCGCATGGTCATCTACGCGCGTAGGGATTCACCGGCTACCCTCATCCGCGTGAACGCATCTGTTATTCCGGACAACATCCAGGGCGACCCGCACGCCGCCGCCGCCGACGCCGCCGCCCGCCTCCGCGAGCTGACCGGCGCCGAGACCCACGACGTCGCTCTCGTGATGGGCTCCGGGTGGGCCCCCGCGGGCGATGCGCTCGGCGCTCCGGAAGCCGAGTTCCCTGTGACCGAACTGCCCGGGTTCCCGGCGCCCGCGGTGGAGGGGCACGGCGGCACGATCCGCTCGTACCTGATCGGCGGCAAGCGCGTCCTGGTCTTCCTCGGCCGCACGCACTTCTACGAGGGCCGCGGCGTCGCCGCCGTCTCGCACGGAGTCCGTACGGCGGTCGCCGCGGGCTGCAAGACCGTCGTGCTGACGAACGGCTGCGGCGGTCTGCGCGAGGGCATGCGCCCCGGGCAGCCGGTGCTGATCAGTGACCACATCAACCTGACGGCGGCGTCCCCGATCATCGGCGCCAACTTCGTCGACCTGACCGACCTGTACTCGCCGCGGCTGCGCGCACTGTGCAAGGAGATCGACGAGACGCTCGAAGAGGGCGTGTACGTGCAGTTCCCCGGCCCGCACTACGAGACCCCGGCCGAGATCAACATGGTCCGCGTCATGGGCGGCGACCTGGTCGGCATGTCCACGGTCCTGGAGGCCATCGCCGCGCGTGAGGCGGGGGCTGAGGTACTGGGCATCTCACTCGTGACGAACCTGGCCGCAGGGCTGTCCGGCGAACCGCTCAACCACGAAGAGGTACTCCAGGCCGGCCGCGACTCGGCCACCCGGATGGGCGCACTGCTGGCGCGGGTGCTGGACCGGATCTGACGTTCCCCCGGGGCGGAGCCCCTGCGCAGTCCCCATACCGAGCCCCCGTTACCCGCAGAGAGGCGGACCCCGTGCAGCAGGACCTCATCGCGCAGGCCAGGACGTGGCTGGCCGAGGACCCGGACCCCGAGACCCGTGACGAGCTCGGCAAGCTCATCGACTCCGAGGATCTCGACGAGCTCGCCGTGCGCTTCGCCGGCACGCTGCAGTTCGGCACGGCCGGGCTGCGCGGGGAGATCGGGGCGGGGCCCATGCGGATGAACAGGTCCGTGGTCATCCGGGCCGCCGCCGGGCTCGCCGCGTATCTGACCGCGCGGGGACTTGGCGGTGGTCTCGTCGTGATCGGGTACGACGCCCGGTACAAGTCCACCGAGTTCGCGCGCGACACCGCGGCCGTGATGACCGGCGCCGGGCTGCGGGCGGCGGTGCTCCCCCGCCCGCTCCCCACCCCCGTACTGGCGTACGCCATAAGGCATCTGGGTGCCGTCGCGGGCATCGAGGTCACCGCGAGCCACAACCCGCCGCGCGACAACGGATACAAGGTCTACCTCGGCGACGGCTCGCAGATCGTGCCCCCGGCCGACGGCGAGATCGCCTCCGCGATCGAGGCGGTCGGCCCGCTCGACACGGTGCCACGCCCCATCGAGGGCTGGCAGGTCCTCGGCGACGAGGTCCTGGACGCCTATCTCGCCCGTACGGACGCGGTGCTCAGCACCGGCTCGCCGCGTACCGCCCGCGTCGTGTACACAGCAATGCACGGCGTCGGCACGTCCGTGCTCACCGCAGCGTTCGCACGGGCCGGGTTCCCGGAGCCCGTCCTCGTCGCCGAGCAGGCCGAGCCCGACCCCGCGTTCCCCACCGTCGCCTTCCCCAACCCGGAAGAGCCCGGCGCCATGGATCTCGCCTTCGCGACCGCGCGCCGCGCCGGGCCCGACATCGTCATCGCCAACGACCCCGACGCCGACCGCTGCGCCGTCGCCGTCCCCGACCCGGCGGCCGACGGCGGCTGGCGGATGCTGCGCGGCGACGAGGTCGGCACGCTCCTCGCCGCCCATCTCGTCGACCGCGGCGTCACCGGCACCTTCGCCGAGTCGATCGTGTCGTCGTCGCTGCTCGGCCGGATCGCCGGGAAGGCGGGCCTCGGATACGAGGAGACGCTGACCGGCTTCAAGTGGATCGCCCGTGTCGAGGGGCTTCGGTACGGCTACGAGGAGGCGCTCGGCTACTGCGTCGACCCCGAGGGCGTACGCGACAAGGACGGCATCACGGCCGCCCTGCTCGTCGCCGAGCTGGCCTCCGTACTCAAGGAGCGCGGCCGTACCCTCCTCGACCTCCTGGACGACCTCGCGGTCGAGCACGGTCTGCACGCCACCGACCAGCTGTCGGTCCGCGTGGAGGACCTGACGGTCATCGCGAACGCCATGCGCCGCCTGCGGGAGCAGCCGCCGACCACGCTGGCGGGCCTCGCCGTGACCTCGGCCGAGGATCTGTCGGAGGGCACGGAACTGCTGCCGCCGACCGACGGACTGCGCTACCACCTGACGGGCGCACGGGTGATCGTCCGCCCGAGCGGCACCGAGCCGAAGCTCAAGTGCTACCTGGAGGTCGTGGTGCCGGTCGCTTCGGCGGACGAACTGCCCGCGGCGCGCGCCAGGGGTGCGGAACTGCTGGCCGGGATCAAGCGCGACCTGTCGGCGGCTGCGGGGATCTGAGCCCGATCGCAATCGGGCCGAAGCCGCGGCCCCCTCGGTGCGCCACTCGTGGGGCACCGGCTGTACACCGGTGCGCGCCCCTCAGCCCATGGACAGCAGCACCACGAGCAGCACCACGCCCGCGACGGCCGGCGCGATCACCTCGTACGCCCACCGGACCGAGGACACCGCATCGCCCTGGTCCTTGCGGTGCGCTGCCCCCTCCGCCAGCTCGCGCAGATCGACCACGGTCTGGTCGGCGGCGGCGATGCGCGACGCGGTGTCTCGGACGTCGGCGTTGACGGACGACCTGCCGTACGGGTCGTCCTGCGACTGCCGCGACGCCTTCCTGGCCGCCCGCTTGCGCTCGCGCAGCGAGACGGGAACGGCCCAGAGCTGGTACTTGGTGCCCGCCTGGGTGAACAGCTCGGTCGAATACCCGGCGCGCACGTCGGCAACCTCGGACCAGGGCAGCACGATCGTCCGGAACGGGTTGCGGATACGGATCCGCTGCTCGTTCGCGAACACCGCGGGCCGCACCGTGAACGCCACGATCAGCGGAATCACGGCGAGCATGCCCGCGAGGGCCGTCCACGGGGTCCGTCCCTCGCCGCGGAACAGGGCGTCGCCGCCGATCCAGGCGGTCAGCACGATCAACAGCACACCGCAGACCAGACCGGCGACCGAACGGAAGGTCCGGTCGGCGTAGACCGGCTCGGGGTCAGGCGTGGGCGTGGGGCTCGTCATGGGCCCGATTCTGCCTGACGGCCGTCCGGGACGGCCGGGCGGCCGTGCCCCGCGGGTGCGGCGCCCGTGCGGCGCGGGAAGCGGAGGGGGCCCTGTACAGGTCGCTACGCGCGTAGATATGCTCATGTGGTGACCATGCCCACCACTGCACCCGCATTCGCCGACGCGACGGCGTCCGACAGTGCACTGCGCCGCTTCCTGCACGGGCTGCCCGGCGTCGACCCTGTCGGCCTCGAAGCGCGCGCCGCCTCTCTCGGTACCCGATCGATCAAGACGACTGCCAAGGCGTACGCCATCGATCTCGCCATCTCGATGATCGACCTGACGACGCTCGAAGGCGCGGACACCCCGGGCAAGGTCCGGGCTCTCGCCGCCAAGGCCGTCAACCCCGACCCCACCGACCGCACGACCCCGCGCACCGCCGCGGTCTGCGTCTACCCCGACATGGCGGCGACCGCCGTCGCCGCCGTGGCCGGCTCCGGAGTGAAGGTGGCGTCCGTGGCGACGGCCTTCCCCGCGGGCCGTGCCGCGCTGGCCGTCAAGCTCGCGGACGTCCGCGACGCCGTGGCGGCGGGGGCCGACGAGATCGACATGGTGATCGACCGCGGTGCCTTCCTCTCCGGCCACTACCTGAAGGTGTACGAGGAGATCGTCGCCGTGAAGGCCGAGTGCGGCTCCGCACGGCTGAAGGTGATCTTCGAGACCGGCGAGCTGTCCACGTACGACAACATCCGCCGCGCCTCCTGGCTCGGGATGCTGGCGGGCGCCGACTTCATCAAGACGTCGACCGGGAAGGTCGCGGTCAACGCGACGCCTCCGAACACCCTGCTGATGCTGGAGGCCGTGCGCGACTTCCGGGAGCAGACTGGAGTACAGGTCGGTGTGAAGCCGGCCGGCGGAATCCGCACCAGCAAGGACGCGATCAAGTTCCTCGTGCTGGTCAACGAGACCGCGGGCGAGGACTGGCTGGACAACCACTGGTTCCGCTTCGGCGCCTCCAGCCTGCTGAACGACCTGCTGATGCAGCGCCAGAAGCTCAGCACCGGCCGTTACTCCGGCCCCGATTACGTGACGGTGGACTGATCCCCATGGCATCTGTATTCGAGTACGCACCGGCTCCGGAGTCCCGCTCCGTCGTCGACATCGCCCCTTCGTACGGGCTGTTCATCGACGGCGAGTTCACCGACGCCGCCGACGGCAAGGTCTTCAAGACGGTCAGCCCGTCCTCCGAGGAGGTCCTCGCCGAGGTCGCGCAGGCAGGCGCCGACGACGTCGACCGGGCCGTCAAGGCGGCCCGCAGGGCGTTCGAGAAGTGGTCGGCGCTGCCCGGCTCCGAGCGCGCGAAGTATCTCTTCCGCATCGCCCGGATCATCCAGGAGCGCAGCCGCGAGCTCGCCGTCCTGGAGACCCTGGACAACGGCAAGCCGATCAAGGAGACCCGCGACGCGGACCTCCCCCTCGTCGCCGCGCACTTCTTCTACTACGCGGGCTGGGCCGACAAGCTGGACCACGCGGGGTACGGCGCGAACCCGCGCCCCCTGGGCGTGGCCGGCCAGGTCATCCCGTGGAACTTCCCGCTCCTGATGCTGGCGTGGAAGATCGCCCCGGCGCTCGCCACCGGCAACACGGTGGTCCTGAAGCCCGCCGAGACGACTCCGCTCTCCGCCCTCTTCTTCGCGGACATCTGCCGCCAGGCGGGCCTGCCCAAGGGTGTCGTCAACATCCTCACGGGTTACGGCGACGCGGGCGCCGCCCTCGTCGGCCACCCCGACGTGAACAAGGTCGCCTTCACCGGCTCGACCGCGGTCGGCAAGGCCATCGCCCGCCAGATCGCCGGTACGGACAAGAAGGTCACCCTGGAACTGGGCGGCAAGGGCGCCAACATCGTCTTCGACGACGCGCCCGTCGACCAGGCCGTCGAGGGCATCGTCAACGGCATCTTCTTCAACCAGGGCCAGGTCTGCTGCGCGGGCTCCCGGCTGCTCGTACAGGAGTCGGTCCAGGACGAGGTGCTGGACGCCCTCAAGCGCCGTCTGTCCACGCTGCGCCTCGGCGACCCGCTGGACAAGAACACCGACATCGGCGCGATCAACTCCGAGGAGCAGCTCTCCCGGATCACCTCCCTCGTCGAGACCGGCGAGGCGGAGGGCGCCGAGCGCTGGTCCGCGCCCTGCGAACTCCCCTCGTCCGGCTACTGGTTCGCCCCGACGCTGTTCACCAACGTCACCCAGGCGCACACCGTCGCCCGCGACGAGATCTTCGGCCCCGTGCTGTCCGTCCTCACCTTCCGTACGCCGGACGAGGCGGTCGCCAAGGCCAACAACAGCCAGTACGGCCTCTCGGCCGGCATCTGGACGGAGAAGGGCTCCCGCATCCTCGCGGTGGCCGGCAAGCTCCGGGCGGGCGTCGTCTGGGCCAACACGTTCAACAAGTTCGACCCGACGTCGCCCTTCGGCGGCTACAAGGAATCGGGCTTCGGCCGCGAAGGCGGCCGTCACGGCCTGGAGGCATACCTCGATGTCTGATGCGACGCGTCTCAGTGTCTTCAAGACCTACAAGCTGTACGTCGGGGGCAAGTTCCCCCGCTCCGAGAGCGGCCGGGTGTACGAGGTGACGGACTCCAAGGGCAGGTGGCTGGCGAACGCGCCGCAGTCCTCCCGCAAGGACGCGCGCGACGCGGTCGTGGCCGCCCGCAAGGCGTTCGGCGGCTGGTCGGGCGCGACCGCGTACAACCGCGGGCAGATCCTCTACCGCGTCGCGGAGATGCTGGAAGGCCGCAAGGACCAGTTCGTACGGGAGGTGGCGGACGCCGAGGGCCTCTCGAAGTCCAAGGCGGCGGCCGTCGTCGACGCGGCGATCGACCGCTGGGTCTGGTACGCGGGCTGGACCGACAAGATCGGCCAGATCGTCGGCGGGGCGAACCCGGTCGCGGGCCCGTTCTTCAACCTCTCCACCCCCGAGCCGACCGGTGTCGTCACGGTCCTGGCCCCCCAGAAGTCCTCGTTCCTGGGCCTGGTCTCGGTGATCGCCCCGGTGATCGCCACCGGCAACACGGCCGTGGTCATCACCTCGGCGGACTCCCCGCTGCCCGCGCTCTCCCTGGGCGAGGTGCTGGCCACCTCCGACCTCCCGGGCGGCGTGGTGAACATCCTGTCCGGGAGGACGGCGGAGCTCGCGGCCCCGCTCGCCTCCCACCAGGACGTCAACGCGATCGACCTGACGGGCGCCGACGCCGTTCTGGCGAAGGAGCTGGAGATCGCTGCGGCGGACAACATGAAGCGCGTCCTGCGCCCACAGCCTGTGGACGGAGACGGCAATGAGGCCGACTGGTCGGCCGACCCCGGCACGCGCCGCCTGACGGCCTTCCTGGAGACCAAGACGGTCTGGCACCCGACGGGCGCCCTGGGAGCCGCAGGCTCCTCGTACTGACCCTCTGCGGGCCCACCGGGCCGCCTCCTCGCCCTTCGGGGACGGAGGCGGCCCGCTGCCGTTCGCCTCAGCCGGTCAGGAACTCCGTCGCCTGCCCGACCACGGGCAGGTCGTTCAGCGCGCCACCGTTGGTCACCGGGTCGGTCACGACGGCCGTGGTCAGCGGCTTGAAGTCGGCGATCTGCGTGCCCACCGCGTTGTCCAGCGGGTCGACGCCCGTCCCGGCCAGCGGGTCGAGCTGAAGATCGGTGATGGGCGCGATGCCGCCCGCGAGGGAGTAGCCGAGCGCCCCGGTCAGCGCGGGGCCCGCGGTGTCGGTGACCGCACCGAGGGTGCTGTCGGCCTCGGTGGCCGGGGCCGCGGGCAGCGGCGCGGCCTGGGCGACCGCACCTCCCGCACCGAGCGCCGCGCCCACCGCGGTGACGGTCAGGCCCGCGCGCAGCAGAATGCGGCGCCGGGTGCGTGAAGGTGCAGACAGTGCATGACGAGCCATGGTTTTCCCACCTGATCGAGCCTGTTTCGGTAATCGTCTGTGCGCGCAGAGTAGTTGAGGTGTGATGCTCGATACCAACAGGACCTCCGGGGGGTCCCCTGCGCGGGTCAATGCCTCACACTTCTGTTCTGTGAATTCCCAACCGATCCCGACCCGCGTCGTACTGCTCGCGGGGCCCTCCGGCTCAGGCAAGTCCTCCCTGGCCGCCCGTACCGGTCTGCCGGTGCTGCGCCTGGACGACTTCTACAAGGAGGGCGACGACCCGACGCTGCCGCTGGTCACGGGCAGCACGGACATCGATTGGGACTCCGCCCGGTCCTGGGACGCGGACGCGGCGGTCGCGGCCGTCTCGGAGCTCTGCCGGACGGGGCGTACGGATGTACCGGTGTACGACCTCGCCACGAGCGCGCGCGTAGGCCACGAGGCGTTCCACATCGAACGCACTCCCCTGTTCGTGGCCGAGGGCATCTTCGCGGCGGACATCGTGGAACGCTGCCAGGAACTGGACCTCCTGGCGGACGCTCTGTGCCTGCGCGGGCGCCCCTCGACGACGTTCCGCCGGCGGCTGCTGCGGGATCTGCGCGAGGGCCGCAAGTCGGTGCCGTTCCTGCTGCGGCGCGGCTGGCGGCTGATGCGGGCCGAGCGGCGGATCGTGGCCCGGCAGACGGCGCTGGGCGCGTATCCGTGCGGCAAGGAGGAGGCGCTGGGCCGGCTGGCCGCGGCTGCGGCGGGCCGGTGCCGCCGGGCGACCGCGGGGCGCGGGACCGCGTAGCGCGGTCGTTGCGGCTATGTGGGCAACGCATGCGAAACGGGGCCGGACAGGACCCCCCGGCCCGTCCGACCCCGCTGCGTCTCCCCCGTACCGCCGCCTCCCCCGAAGCAGCGGCCCGTTCCCCCGTCCCCGTTTCCCCCCGTCGCCTCAGGCCACCAGCTCGCCGAAGGACTCCTCCTCGTCACGGCCGAAGCTGAGGACCTCGTCCTCGCGCAGCCGGCGGAGCGACCGCCAGATGCTCGACTTCACCGTGCCGACACTGATGTCGAGGATGGACGCGATCTCCGGGTCGGTGCGGCCCTCGTAGTACCGCAGGACCAGCATCGTGCGCTGGAGTTCGGGCAGCCGCGCGAGCGCCTGCCAGAGCACCGCACGCAGCTCCGTGCCGCGCATCGCGTCCGTGTCGCCCACCGTCTCCGGCAGCTCCTCGGTCGGGTATTCGTTGAGCTTGCGCCTGCGCCAGGCGCTGATGTGCAGATTGGTCATGGTGCGGCGCAGATATCCGCCGACCGCCGCCTTGTCACTGATCCTGTCCCACGCCCGGTACGTCGAGAAGAGGGCGCTCTGCAGCAGGTCCTCCGCCTCGAACCGGTCGCCGGTCAGGTGATAGGCGGTCGCGTACAGGGAGGCGCGGCGCTCCTGGACGTAGGCCGTGAACACCGCTTCGGCGTCCTCGGTCTGCGTCGCGGGCTTCCGCTCCCCCGTGACCTCCCCGTACGCGGTTCCCCCGTTGTCAACCACCGTCATGTACGACGGATGCTGACGCCCGGCGCTGCGAACGCACCCCCGTCCGTTCACCGCCCCGGACTTCTCCGGACCCCGGCCGACGTCGTGGAGACGCGTGACAACTGCGCTCGAGCCGGTGCTGTGCGTTGCGTTCATCTCGCGCCCCCCGTCGGTGGAGTCGGTTGGTTCCATGTGTCAACGAGCTTGCCCGGGCAGTTTCATGACGCTGTCCCCCGACTGTCACAGCCGTGTCACAGGGCCCCTCCCGGGCGTGCCGGAACTGTGAGAGCCGTCCAACTGTCGAACTGAGGCACCACCATGGGCCAGAATGACCCCGTGCCTTTCCTGTTGCTGATCGAGGACGACGACGCCATCCGCACGGCTCTCGAACTCTCGTTGTCACGCCAGGGCCACCGAGTGGCCACTGCGGCGACGGGAGAGGACGGCCTGAACCTGCTGCGAGAGCAGCGGCCGGACCTGGTCGTGCTGGATGTGATGCTGCCCGGGATCGACGGTTTCGAGGTGTGCCGGCGCATCCGCCGCACCGACCAGCTGCCGATCATTCTGCTGACCGCGCGCAGCGACGACATCGACGTCGTGGTGGGACTGGAGTCCGGCGCGGACGACTATGTGGTGAAGCCCGTGCAGGGCCGGGTGCTCGATGCCCGTATCCGCGCGGTGCTGCGCCGGGGCGAGCGCGAGTCCACGGACTCCGCGACGTTCGGGAACGTGATCATCGACCGCTCCGCGATGACCGTCACCAAGGACGGTGAGGACCTTCAGCTCACCCCCACCGAGCTGCGGCTGCTGCTGGAGCTGAGCCGCAGGCCCGGACAGGCGCTCTCCAGGCAGCAGCTGCTGCGCCTGGTGTGGGAGCACGACTACCTCGGCGACTCGCGGCTCGTGGACGCCTGTGTCCAGCGGCTGCGCGCGAAGGTGGAGGACGTGCCGTCCTCGCCGACCCTGATCCGTACCGTGCGTGGCGTGGGCTACCGGCTGGACTCGCCTCAGTGAGTGAACCCGCGAAGCGGACCGTGCTCACCGGTCTGCGCTGGACCAGTCTGCGACTGCGGCTCGTCGTCGTGTTCGGACTGGTGGCGCTGACGGCGGCGGTGTCCGCGTCGGGGATCGCGTACTGGCTGAACCGCGAGGCCGTGCTGACGCGTACGCAGGATTCCGCGCTCGGTGACTTCCGTCGCCAGATGCAGAACCGGGCCGCCACCCTGCCGTCGCCTCCCACCAGGGACGATCTGCAGAACGCCGCCGTGCAGATGGCGAGCAGCAGCCCTGGTTACAACGTGCTGCTGGTGGACCGGGCCGAGGGCAAGCCGATCGTCGGCTACTCCGACCTGGACTCCTTCACCCGGCAGGACGTGCCCGCCTCGTTGCAGAAGCAGGTGGGCAAGAAGCAGCCCATGACCTCGGGCAACACCTTTGAGTACCACCTGTTCTGGCAGCGCACGACCATCGGCGGCAGGCCCTATCTGGTGGCCGGGACGAAGATCATCGGCGGCGGGCCCACCGGGTACATGCTGAAGTCGCTCGATCAGGAGCGCCAGGATCTCAACTCGCTCGCCTGGTCGCTGGGCATCGCCACCGCCCTGGCCCTCGTCGGCTCCGCGCTGCTCGCCCAGGGTGCGGCGACGACCGTGCTGCGCCCGGTGCAGCGGCTCGGCGACGCGGCCCGCAAGCTCGGCGAGGGCAAACTCGACACCCGGCTCGTGGTGTCCGGGACCGATGAACTGGCCGATCTCTCCCGTACGTTCAACAGGACCGCCAGCTCGCTGGAGAAGAAGGTCGCGGACATGAGCGCGCGGGAGGAGTCCAGCCGCCGGTTCGTCGCCGACATGTCGCACGAGCTGCGGACCCCGCTGACCGCGATCACGGCCGTCGCGGAGGTGCTGGAGGACGAGGCGGACAGTCTCGACCCGATGATCGCGCCCGCCGTGCATCTCGTGGTCAGCGAGACCCGTCGGCTCAACGACCTGGTGGAGAACCTGATGGAGGTGACCCGCTTCGACGCGGGTACGGCCCGGCTCGTCCTCGACACGGTCGATGTGGCCGACCAGGTCACCGCCTGCATCGACGCCCGGGCCTGGCTGGACGCGGTGGATCTGGACGCCGAGCGCGGCATGATGGTGCGGCTCGATCCGCGCCGGCTCGATGTGATCCTGGCGAATCTGATCGGCAACGCGCTCAAACACGGCGGTTCGCCGGTGCGCGTGGCGGTGCGGACCGTCGGCGAGGAGCTGGTCATCGAGGTACGGGATCACGGTCCGGGTATCCCCGAGGACGTCCTGCCGCATGTGTTCGACCGCTTCTACAAGGCGAGTGCTTCCAGGCCCCGGTCCGAGGGCAGTGGCCTCGGACTTTCGATCGCCATGGAGAACGCGCACATCCACGGCGGTGACATCACGGCCGCCAACTCGCCTGACGGCGACGGGGCCGTGTTCGTACTGCGGCTGCCCCGCGATGCCGAGCGGCTGACCTCCGAGGCCGGGGAGCACGGCGCGGAGGACGGGAACGAGGGGGGCGGCGCCACGTGACGAGCGGCGACCGTGCGCAGGGCGCACATCGCACCGGGCGGGCGCGGAGCACCGGGCGGGCGTTTCGCACCGGCCGGGTGCTGGCCGCTGTCCTGGTGGGTGCGGCACTGGCGGCCGGGTGCGGGATCAGGTCGACCTCGGTGCCGGTGGACGCGGGCGCCGCGCCGTCCCGGGTGCCGTGCCGCACCCCCGCCCAGGACGTGACCGCGCAGTCCCTGGAGGAGATCCAGGTCCAGATCTATCTGGTCTGCGCCTCCCGGCTGGTGACGGTGAGCCGTTCGGTGCGGCTGGACGCCGTGGAGCCCGACCGTATCCGCGTCGCGCGGGTGCTCCTGGACGAGCTCCAGCAGGAGCCGGTATCCGACGAGCGGCAGGCCGGGTTCTCCACGGGCGTGCCGGTGGATCTGCGGGTCACCGAGGGCCGCGAGGGCGATCCGGCGGGTGCGCTGCGTCTGAACGAGCAGCCCGAGGACCTGCCGGCCGAGGCGCTGGCGCAGCTCGTCTGTTCGTACACGGACAGCGAGATGCTCGTGACCGGGGGCACGGTCGTCCTCGGCGGCCCCGGGAACTACGAGCCACGGGGCTATCTGTGTACGTCACAGACGAAGACCCGGCCCGGTGATGTGACCACGCCCAGGGCGCTCCAGCTGCCCTGAAACCGGCCGTGCCGTATTCCTCAGCACTTCCTGGAACTGCGCGGAACCGATCCTGCCGGTCGTGGCGTCTTGGTGGACGTGCGTCAAGGTTCGGACGGCCAGGCCGTCATCCGCTTCCGCGCGGCGGGGGTACTCCTCCTCCTCGCGCATCTGCTGATTGTCGGGTGGCTGACCCTGCGCCCCCTGGATGTGGCGTGGGTGACCGCGGCGAACTTCCAGCCCTTGGCAGGCATCAAGGCAGACCTGGCTCTCGGCCCGGTCGAGGCCGCGCACCGGTTCGGTTCGGGGCTACTGCTGCTGGCGCCGCTCGGGGTGCTGCTGCCGATGGCCGGGGGCCGGCTGTTCGTCTCCCCGTGGGCCTCGCTGGCCCGTACCGTCGCGGCCGGGGCGCTGATCTCGCTGGCCATCGAGCTGGCGCAGACCGGGGTGCCGGGCCAGGTCGTCGACGTCGACTCGCTGCTGCTGAACACCACGGGCGTGGCGATCGCGCATCTGCTGGTCGTGCCGGTCTGCCGGGCGCGGCTGCGGCGCGGGCAGCGAGCCGGGGCCGGACGGGAGGCCGCCCGACTTCGGGACGAGGCGTCTCAGGGCTCGACCCCGACGATTTCCAGGGTCGGTATCGCCCCGTAGAGCGACGCTTTGCACCCCTTCGCGGAGGGACCATGGATGCATCGGGAGCACAACAGGAGCTGCTTCCCACCGGTTCGCGAAGGAGCCCACCATGGCCGCAATTGTCCGCCCGCGTGACGGACGCATGATCGGCGGAGTGTGCGCAGCGCTGGCACGGCGCTTCGGTACCTCCGCGACGACGATGCGCGTGATCTTCCTCGCCTCGTGTCTGCTTCCCGGCCCCCAGTTCCTGCTCTACCTGGCGCTGTGGGTGCTGCTGCCTTCGGAGAAGTCGGCGGAGAAGTCGTCGACCGCGACGGCCTGGTGACCGGCGGGACCACGGGGAGAAGGACCACGGAGAGAACACGAGTGGGGGGGGGGCCCCCGCCCGGGGGGGCGCCCCCCCGGGGGGGGGGGGGGGGGTGGGGCCCCCCGCCGGCCGGCCGGGGGCCCCCACCCCCAGGG